>NZ_JAKJST010000022.1:0-148535 GCF_050337275.1 Vibrio wakamikoensis
CCCTTTGTTGCCACAAGATTACTTCAACTACGCTTTATGAAATATGTTGAGCCAAAAGGTGATGTGATGAGTTGTGAAGTGGTGTTAGGTCATAAAGCGTGGAAGCTATTATGGTTCAAAACCGTAGGGAAGCCACTGCCAACCCAAGTACCAGATACCCATTGGGCTTATGAAAGCCTTGCTAGGTTGGGAGGGTGGAAAGACACCAAGCGAACAGGGCGAGCATCAGTCCAAGTGTTATGGGAGGATGGTTCAAATTACAAACCATCCTTGAAGGCTATGAACTAGCGATGTCTCTTGAACGAGCAGACTTGTGATCAAGAGACAGGGCTTAAAGCCTTCCTTTTTTGTCTGGATCTTTTGGGAGTAGATGACAAGATTCGTATAACGTTGACACCTTTCCTTTTGATAGAGACAAAAAAAGAACGGCTATTTCGAGCCGTTCTTTTTGGTATTCCAGAAATGCTTTAAGTGATTCGCTTACACGAAGTCCTTACGCATTGGTGTAAAGTTATCAATCAGTACACCTTCTTTAACGCAGGTGCAGCCGTGCATGATGTTAGGCACTTTATAAACGGTATCGCCAGCAGTCACACGTTTGGTTTCGTCGCCAACAGTGAAGTCGAACTCGCCAGATACCACATAAGTGATCTGCTCGTGTGGGTGGTTGTGCATTGGCGCGACAGTACCCGTCTCGAAATGCACTTCGACTGTCATCATGTTCTCGCAATGAGCGAGCACTTTGCGTCGTAAACCGCCGCCTTGATCTTCTAGTTTGATGTTTTTGTTGTAAACAAACATGCTGTTTCCTTAAAGTGTTACCGCACTCGGCGTGACTAACGCGAGCTTCTGGTTATGGTCATTGAGTAAGAGTTGAGAAGAGGTACGCGCCCTAAACGCATCGCCCATCATAATGGCGTCGTAGATGGCTTCGTGCTCTTCCAAACAAAAACGTCCTCCGGTAGAGGATTCGTCGATAAATGTCTTGAATAGTGATTCAAGGATATTGGCAAACGGTATGTAAAAAGGGTTACCAGTCGCCAGAAAAATCGTTTTATGAAACTGATGGTCGTTGATCGTCCATGCCGCGTAGTCGTGACATGCCGCAGCTTGCTTCATGTTTTGAAAGCTAATCGATAGCGCTTTTCGATGTTCTATCGATGCAGAGCGTGCAGCAATAGAACACGCTTCTGGTTCAATGGCTTTTCTCAGCCCTAGAAACTGTGTTAAAAAACGCTGTACGTTGTCCGCATCTTTGATCCAATCAAGAAGCTGAGGATCGAGAAAGTGCCACTGTTGGCGCACTTCGACGCTTGTACCTACTTTGGGCTTGGAGGAAATCAACCCTTTTGCTTCTAACAATTTATTGCATTCGCGTAGCGAAGTGCGGCTGATGCCAAACTTGCTTTTAAGGTCGTGCTCGCATGGTAGCTTTTCACCTTGTTTCAGCTCTCCGGTTAAAATCTTTGTCGCAATTTCCTTTGCTACTTGTACATATACTCGGTGACTCGATGCTGAAACAGAATCAGTGTTTTCAGCTGGCTTGTTTGAGAGCATGATCATTCCTTTGTCTATATTTGTTCTCGTAGGGTTGTTTTGAGACCGCACAAACTTCCAATCTGCAGACCGTAACAGCGGTGTGTTATGACGATTGATGTCTCCGTTGTGGTGATCAATATTCCCTAAATGCTTGATGTATAGCCTTCAAATACAATTAGTAATACAATATCATTTATTTGAGGTGAGATGTAGATTGAAGTGTCACAAAATACGAAGTTCGCAGAAATAAGTCAGATCTGGAGATGAGTAGTGATTTAGTTGTGATTCAGTCAATTACAGTAGTTAGAATGTTTATAACGTACTGGACTTAATGAATTATCATCAATAAATGCGGAAGGTCACATTTACTCAATGTCTATTAGTGGTAAGATATCTACTAAAATAATACATATTCAATTTAACATCGGTAGCATTATGTCAGGTAAGTTCAATGCAATAACGGGCTCCAAGCGCAGTATCCATGTGCAGGTAGCGAGAGACATAGCCAGAGGTATCCTTTCTGGTGATTTGGCTGAGGGTTCAATCATCCCGGGTGAAATGGCTTTGTGTGAGCAGTTCGGTATCAGCCGTACCGCACTTCGTGAAGCGGTTAAGCTGTTAACATCAAAAGGGCTACTGGAGTCACGACCAAAAATTGGTACTCGTGTAGTTGACCGTGCGTATTGGAACTTCCTTGATCCGCAATTGATCGAGTGGATGGATGGTATTAGTGACGTTGAGCAGTTTTGTGGCCAATTTCTTGGATTGCGACGCGCCATTGAGCCAGAGGCTTGTGCGCTAGCAGCAAGGTTTGCATCTGCTGAGCAACGAATTGAGCTTTCTGCAACTTTCCAAGAGATGGTTGAGGTCTCAGAAGCAGAGCCTTTCGATCAAATGAAATGGTTGGATGTCGATACGCGTTTCCATTCGCTTATTTTTAACGCGACAGGCAATGACTTCTTTTTGCCGTTTGGCAACATTCTAACCACTATGTTTGTGAACTTTCTTCAGTTTTCTTCCGATGGCGGCTCGACATGTATTAATGAACACCGCCGCATTTACGAAGCGATCATGGCTGGCGACTCAGACAAAGCAAGAGACGCGTCTGCAAACCACCTTCGTGAGGAAAATCACCGCCTTCCAGTGGCGAGTTAGAATCTGAGTTAATCAGTTAAAAAGGCAGCATTTACGCTGCCTTTTTTATTTCTGCTAGTCCCAATTGTAAATAATTGCTATTGTAATACAAAATGGAAGTCTGGAGATAAACATGACTGACGCTCTTGTACCCAATATTACTCACTTTCTTAATAACGTAGATCCGTTCAATAAAATGCCTGAGCCCTTGGTGCGCCAGGTTGCATCCACCGTTAAAATCACTTATGTAGGGAAAGGTGAGATCCTTGATCCTTATTTAAATAGTGCTTCGACCCAACCTGTTGAGACGAGAGAATTAGAGAAACAAGACAAGTATTTGTACGTGATTCGCTCGGGTGCCATGGAGCAAAGAGAGGCTGACGGTGTATTGCGTGCAAGATTGGGTGCAGAGGATGTGTTTGGCTTTACCTTTCTAGACAGCAGTGTCTCGGAGCAAAAGGGTTACAAAGCCATTGCTTTGGAGAACACCTTACTATATTTGATCCCCCACAAGGCACTGACGTCAATTTTTAAGGACTCTCCAGAGTTCGCAGAACATTTCGCTGCCCAAGCTCAAACAAGGCTGAAGTCTGCGCTGGATGTCGTGTGGTCGAATAAAGAAAAAGGTCTGTTTATTCGCACGGTCTCTGAAGTCGCAAGTAAAGCTATCGCTATTGTAGATGCGAAAATGTCTATCCAAGAGGTGGCGAAGGAGATGCGTTATAAAAAGCGTACTTCCACAGCAGTAGTTTGTGACGACGGGCAGTTAATTGGCATAATCACCGATAGAGACATGACCAAACGTGTTATTGCGGACGGGTATGACCTCACTGCGCCAATTAAATCAGTCATGACAGCCAACCCTATGACCGTCAGTCCCCATGACTTAGTCTTACATGCCGCATCACTGATGATGCAACACAATATCCGTAGCCTACCGGTTGTAGAAGACGGCAAAGTCGTTGGACTGCTTACCACTTCTCACCTGGTTCAAAACCATCGCATGCAAGCTATTTTCCTAATTGAGAAGATAAAGTATGCAGAGTCAGTTGAAGACTTGGAAGCGCTCAATACCGAGCGTCAGGCGATATTCGAAGCACTCATTGAAGGACAAGTGCCGCCAGATATTACCGGCCGAGTGATGGCGATGATGATGGATGCTTACAATCGACGTCTGATCCAATTGGCGATTTCTCACTTCGGGGAGCCGCCTTGCAAGTTCTCGTGGATTGTAGCGGGGTCACATGCCCGAAATGAAGTCCACATGTTGTCTGATCAAGACAGTGCATTGGTGCTCAGTGACGACGCGACAGAAAACGATAAAGTTTATTTCCGTCAACTTTCCCAATACGTGGTTAAAGGGCTAGACGCATGTGGCTACCCTCTATGTCCTGGCAATTACATGGCAGCGACGCCTAAATGGTGTCAGCCACAATCCGTGTGGAGAGAATACTATCGTAAATGGGTATCTAACCCTGAGTATGAGCGACTTTTGAATATCAGTGTGTTTTTAGAAATTCGCTCCGTCTATGGTGAAGCGAGTTACGCCGATGAACTGCGAGATGAACTGCACAGCCAGATAAAATCAAACCGTGAATTTCTGGGGATTTTGACGCGAGATGCCATTAATACCCAGCCCCCTCTTGGAGTATTTAAAAACCTCGTGCTGGAAAAAACAGGCGAGAATAAGAAAACCCTCAATATTAAGAAGTATGCGATCAACTTGATCATAGATTTAGCGCGAATCTACGGCTTGGCGGTGGAGTGTGACTCTTCTAATACCAAAGAGCGTTTCACGCGAGCTAATGAGCAAGGGATCTTAAGTGATGATGCGTACAAGAATATCCTCAATACCTACCAATATGTGCTTATGTTTAGGCAACATCATCAGTTAGAAGCGTTAAAACAGGGCGGGCAACCAGATAGCCATATTAACCCAGATACATTCGGCAGTTTCGAGCGTGGCAATCTAAAAGATGCGTTTTTGATCATTTCTGGTCTTCAAGATGCCGCGAAACTTCGCTTTGCAGGAAGGATGTAACTTGTGTTGAAAGCCGTTTGGAAATTGATGAATCGTGTTCATGCGTATCATCAATTTGAAAAAAAGCGTACACAGTATTCTTCAAAGGTTTCCTTACCAAAAGAGTTGAGTGGACTATCGAGTGCTCAGCTCCCTGATATCGAGTCTGCTGGGAGTCAATTGAACTATTTGGTCGTGGATTTCGAGACGACAGGATTGGATGCCAGCACGGACAGCATCTTAAGCGTGGGCTGGGTTGAGGTGAATGGGTTTAGCATTGATCTAGCATCCGCACAGCACTTGTATATTGACACGACAGCGAGTGTGAATGCCGACGGCGCGGTGGTGAATCACATTGTTCCAGAAATGCTCAAAGATGGCGTCCCCCTTGATGAGGCGATGCAGCGCTTATTTGAAGCCGCGCGGAACAGAATATTGATCGCCCATGGTGCTGTCATTGAGGCATCCTTTGTTGAAGAGTACTTAAGTCACCGATTTGGCTTGAAGGACGTGCCCGTACTGTGGATTGATACTTTGGCAATTGAAAAGTCGATGGCCAAGGCTGTTAACGCTGATAGCTCTATTGATGTGCGCCTTGCAGAAACGCGGGAAAGGTATTGCCTGCCGGAATACAATGGTCACGAGGCACTCATCGATGCCATCGCCACCGCTGAGCTGTTTTTAGCTCAGCAGACGCGTTTGTTCGACAAAAGCTACCCTTGCATCGGTAAGCTCTATCGAATGAGCAGATAACAGCTTGTGGTTGAGTCACCCTGTGATGGGTTCTAGCAACTCTTCGATGCATCCTCGGCTGATATCTTCATTGATGTAAGCCATGCCAAGAATGTTTAAGAAATCCATGCGGTCGGCATCGCGAAGGTCAATCTCAGGCACTGAGAGATTGTTTTCTTGGTAGATCTTGGCGATGTGAGCCATAAAGGCTTCACCGTCACGCATCATTAATAGACTCATTGCACCTACGTCAGGTTTTACTCGATTTTGCTGATCTGCATTGAGTTTAATCTGCAATACGATAGGTTCTTCGCTCTCTCCAAATCTCACACCACGTTCGCGCACTGTTTGCTGCGCCCAGTAGTAGGCGAGTTCTTTGCTTTGGGTAAGAAATACCGGCTCGGTAACGTCTTGGAAGTTGTTTCCTATGGTTGCCATAGTCGCTTTAGCGACGTCATTGAGTGCTAGGTCTCCCGAGCGTTTTAAGCCTTGCGCTTGGATAGAGGCGACGAGTGCTGAAGAGGTGCCGTGGTACCAGGTGTTGCTGGTGGTGAAACCGGTTTTTGTTAGTAGGGTTTGGGTGTCTTTTAGGTGTTTTGGGGTCATGGGCGGCCTCTTTGGGTTTGGAGAGCTGGGTGGGGTGGTGAGAGTTTAGAGCTGAAGGTTAAAAGCTAAAAGCTAAAAGCTAAAAGCTAAAAGCTAAGAGCTAAGGGCGAAGAGCACCCCCTCTAGCTCCCCCTTATTAAGGGGGAGAATTACTGGCTCGCTCCTATCGTCGCATCGCGGATTAAATGTATATAAGGCGATGCGTTAGCGAGCCAGTGGTTCCTCCCCTTAATAAGGGGAGGCTAGGAGGGGTAAGCTCTTAGTCAAACTGATTAGAAGTATTCAACTCACCAGCCGCTTTTAGCGCGTTCTCACCCGCAAAGTACTCTTTATGGTCATCACCGATGTCTGAACCAGACATGTTTTGGTGTTTAACACATGCGATACCTTGACGGATTTCTTGGCGTTGAACGTTCTTAACGTAGCCAAGCATGCCTGCTTCACCGAAGTACTCCTTCGCTAGGTTATCTGTTGATAGCGCAGCGGTGTGGTACGTTGGTAGTGTGATTAGGTGATGGAAGATACCAGCTTCACGTGCAGCATCTGCTTGGAACGTGCGGATTTTGTCGTCAGCACTTTTCGATAGTTCCGTTTCGTCATATTCAGCGCTCATTAGGTTTGCGCGGTCGTATGCTGATACATCTTCACCTGCTTCAACCATTGCATCATAAGCTTGTTGACGGAAGTTAAGCGTCCAGTTGAACGAAGGCGAGTTGTTGTAAACCAGCTTCGCATTCGGGTGAACTGCACGTACGCCATCCATCATCTCTTTGATTTGACCGATGTGTGGCTTTTCAGTTTCAATCCAAAGTAGGTCAGCACCTGCGTTGATAGCTTCGATACAGTCAAATACACAGCGGTCTTCACCCGTACCTGAGCGGAATTGATATAGGCCAGAAGGAAGACGCTTCGGACGTACTAGCTTGCCATCACGGTTAAAGCAAACGTCGCCTTGCTTCATGTCAGCAACATCGATCTCTTCAACGTCTAAGTAAGAGTTGTAGATATCGCCTTGGTCGCCTGGCTCTTTCACTACCGCAATTTCTTTGGTTAGGCCAGCACCTTGTGAGTCAGTACGTGCAACGATGATACCGTTGTCGATGCCAAGCTCTAGGAAGGCATAACGCAGCGCGCGCAGTTTGGCATGGAAGTCTGAGTGAGGTACGGTTACTTTACCGTCTTGGTGACCACACTGCTTCTCATCGGCTACTTGGTTTTCAATCTGCAGACAACAAGCACCCGCTTCAATCATTTTCTTAGCCAGTAGGTAAGTGGCTTCTGCGTTACCAAAGCCTGCATCGATATCAGCAACGATTGGCACAACGTGGGTTTGATGGTTGTCGATTTTGTCTTGGATTTGGTCTTGAAGTGCTACGTCGCCGGCTTCACGTGCTGCGTCTAGCTCACGGAATAGACCGCCTAGCTCACGTGCATCTGCTTGACGAAGGAAAGTGTATAGCTCTTCGATAAGTGCAGGGACAGACGTCTTCTCGTGCATTGACTGGTCTGGAAGTGGACCAAAATCAGAGCGAAGTGCGGCAACCATCCAACCTGATAGGTAGAGGTAGCGTTTGTCAGTCTTACCACCAAAGTGCTTCTTAATAGAAATCATTTTTTGTTGGCCAATGAAACCGTGCCAGCAACCTAAAGATTGTGTGTACTGAGATTTGTCTGCGTCGTACGCTTCCATGTCTGCACGCATAATATCCGCCGTGTATTGCGCGATATCTAGGCCAGTTTTGAATTTGTTTTGAGCACGCATGCGAGCAGCAGATTCAGCATCGATTGCATCCCATGGCGTACCTGCAGCGCGTTTTGCAACTTCGATCATTTCGATATCTTGATTAATTTGCGACATAACTATTCCTTAGTTTCACGTTGGATATAGGGTGGCCAGTGGCCTGTAGTATTAACTTGTTGTTATGGACAAATCGTAGCCGCTTGTGTGATAATTTTGTTAATTTATAGTTGTTATACTCGGTATTTTTGTTATGAATATTGCTCGTATTGACCTTAATTTGCTTGTGTATTTAGATATGCTGCTGCGAGAGCGTAATGTGACCCGCGCTGCGAACCAGTTGGGTATCACTCAGCCAGCGATGAGTAATGGATTGCGCCGCCTGCGTGATTTGTTTGAAGATCCGCTTTTAGTGCGAACTAGTGAAGGGATGATCCCAACCGAGCGCGCTCAGAAGCTCCAGCCACAGATTCGAAATATTCTTGCCAATGTAGAAAAGACGATGCAAACCACGACCGAGTTTCATGCTGAGGATAGCGAGCGCGTGTTTCGTATCATGGCGAGTGACTATGCCGAGTCGACTATTATTCAACCGTTATTGGAAAAGCTCAGCGAAATTGCACCTAAGATACGTTTGGACATCATGACCCCAAGTGATGTGAGTTATCAGGATGTAGAGCAAGGTACCGTCGATATCGTTATCAATCGCTTTGATGATATTCCTCAGTCCTTCCACCAAATGAGCTTGTGGCACGATGGCTTTTCTTGTCTATTCAGCCGCGACAATCCCATTGCCGATAACTTTGATTTGTTCTCTTATCTAAAGGCGCAGCACATTTGGGTGAGTAAAACCGGGATGGGTACCGGGCACGGCGTCAACCCTAGTCAGGCGCAGAAACTGGGCTGGATTGATGAGGCGTTAATGAAGATCGGTAAAACGCGCAATATCACGGTCTTTACCCGCCACTACCTATCCGCCATCCTTTTTGCGCAGCAGAAGAATCTGATTTTGACAATTCCAAGTAAGGCGGCGCAGTCACAGCGCAACAACCCTAAGCTGCTTATCAAACCTGCGCCATTTGCGATAGAGCCGTTTGAGGTCAAGATGGCATGGAGTCCACTCTTGCAAAGTAATCCCGATCACCAATGGATGCGCCGCCTAATAAAAAGCGTCGCTAATGAGTTAGAAAGTGGCGTAACGGAGTAAGGCTGTACGTCAATAATAGGGGTATTTTTTCTATGAATGTTAACTATAAGTAGCATAAATTAGTCAAATTCTCCTCAGTTACGTAGATTTTTAAGCAGTGGTCATCGACTAATTCGAGAGAAATTTTATGAGCAATCGTATTCAACAGGGAAGCTTGAACATTGATAGCACCCTCTACAATTTGGTTAATGAGCAAATCATTCCCGGCACTGGTATTGAGGCCAGCGCATTTTGGCAAGCGTTCGAGTCAATTTTATCTGACCTAGCACCTAAAAATCGCGCGCTGCTGGTAAAGCGTGACGACCTACAACATCAAATCGATGTTTGGCATCAAGAGCGTGTGGGTCAGGCAATTGATCCAACCGAGTACAAAACCTTCTTACAGCAGATTGGTTACCTAGTCCCTGAAGTTGATGATTTTGAAATCTCCACAGAAAACGTAGAGCCAGAAATAGCGACTCAAGCAGGACCACAGCTGGTGGTACCTATTATGAATGCCCGCTTTGCACTTAACGCAGCGAATGCGCGTTGGGGCAGTTTATATGACGCGCTTTACGGCACAGATGTGATAGGTGAAGAGGACGGTGCGGAGCGTGGTGGCAGCTTTAATCCAGTACGTGGTGAAAAAGTCGTTGCGTATGCTCGCGAGTTTCTCGATTCTGCAGCGCCTTTAAACGGTGTATCACATCGTGAAGTCACCCAGTACAGCATCAGCAATGTCAGTGTAGGTAACACGCTAACTGCCACTCTTACCAATGGTGAGGAAGTGACCCTGATGGATAGCACTCAGTTTATCGGCTATCAGGGAGAAGCCAGTTCGCCATCTTGTATTCTTCTTAAACACAATAATCTTCATATTGAAATTCAAATCGACCCGAATACACCGATTGGCCGTGTCGATGCTGCGGGTATCAAAGATGTGGTTGTTGAAGCGGCGCTTACCACCATTATGGATTGTGAAGACTCGGTTGCAGCGGTAGACGGCGAGGACAAAGCGCTGGCCTATCGTAACTGGTTAGGTCTGATGAAAGGCGATCTGCAAGAGAGCCTAGAAAAGAATGGCAAAACGATTGTCAGAAGCTTAAATCCGGATCGTCAATACACCAGCGTGACCGGCGGCGAGATCCATCTCAAAGGTCGCAGTATGCTGTTTATTCGCAACGTCGGCCACTTAATGACAAACCCAGCGATTCTTGATCGCGCCGGCCGTGAAGTACCAGAAGGTATCATGGATGCCATGATCACCTCGCTAATAGCTATCCACGATATTAAAGGGAACAGCCAGTACCAAAACTCGACATCAGGTAGCATCAACATCGTTAAGCCAAAGATGCATGGCCCTGAAGAAGTGGCATTTACCAACGAGCTCTTTACTCGAGTCGAAGATGCGTTGGGTCTGGAACGAAACACCATCAAAGTCGGCATTATGGATGAGGAGCGCCGCACCTCGGTTAACCTAAAAGCGTGTATTCACGCTGCGAAAGAGCGTGTCGTGTTCATTAACACTGGCTTCTTAGACAGAACGGGTGATGAAATTCATACCAGCATGGAAGCAGGTGCATTTGCTCCGAAAGCTCAGCTGAAAACCATGACCTGGATTGGCGCCTACGAAGATCAAAACGTGGATCTAGGATTGGCGTGTGGTCTGCAAGGTAAGGCGCAAATCGGTAAAGGTATGTGGCCCGAACCAGATAACATGGCAAAAATGATGGATGCTAAGATTGGTCATCCACAGTCAGGCGCCAACACAGCATGGGTACCGTCACCGACCGCAGCAACTTTACATGCGCTTCACTACCACCAAGTGAGCGTGCCAAGCCGTCAAAAAGAGCTTCGTGAGCGTGTGAGTGCGAGTGTGGATGATATCTTGACGATTCCACTATTAGGCTCACAAAAGGTGACAGAAGAACAAATTCAAAGCGAGTTGGACAATAACGCGCAAGGCATTCTTGGCTATGTAGTACGCTGGATTGACCAAGGTGTTGGCTGTTCCAAAGTACCAGATATCAATGATGTTGGTCTAATGGAAGATCGTGCCACACTACGCATCTCAAGCCAGCATATTGCTAACTGGTTACGACATGGTATTTGCACTGAATCTCAAGTGATGAAAACCATGCAGCGTATGGCACAAGTCGTTGACCAACAAAATGCTGACGACCCAAATTACAACAATATGGCCCCCAACTTTGACAGCAGCATTGCGTTCTCTGCCGCTTGTCAATTGGTGTTCGAAGGCTGCGCACAGCCCAATGGCTATACTGAGCCCGTATTGCATGCAATGCGACTCAAATTAAAATCACAACAAAGATAAAACACTGTAATTACCAAGCCCAAGGTAACACCGCGCTCTCGAGCGCGGTTTTTTTGTTTTTTGAGTTGCGGCTGATGAAACGGGTGCCTGAGGATAATATTAGCGGAGTACTAGCGAGTATTTGCCCCACTATCAGAGAGAATCAAGCAGAGCTTAACGTTATGTCGCGATTTTCTTAGAAAGTCTACCTTCTCACTTAATTGAAGGCTCCATACAGCAATAGTAAGGATGTATGGCTAAAAGCTTGAGTTATTCGCCAGCTTTATCCATATAAACAACTTCATAAGTTGTCGATGATCTAAATACTCGAACGTTAAACCCTACCTCTTCTAGAAAGTCATAGTTATGCCCTGCAATGGCAGGCCAAACTGCAAGTGCAGATAATCGCGTGTTACCCGTATTGATCAATCGGTGGGCGACAAAACCTGGGATATGATGCACGCTGCCCGGGAATACTTTCTCAATGGACACTTCTCCTTGTTCCGTTTGCATGAGTAATAAACCCTCACCCTGCGAGCCGAAATAGAACTCTGCTTGCTCTTTACGTTGGTGGATATGGCCTCTCGTCATGTGGAGTTCATCACCTATAGAACCGGGCTCAATATGCGAAACACCAAAGTTTAGTTCTCCTTCTGCATGCTGAGCAGGTAGCATTTCCACTTGGTAGATGACTTGGTCCTGTGCACTTGCGGCACGTTGGGTTTCGTTAGCAAATACACCTTCAAGTGCGCCAAGCGTGGTTTCTTTGCAGACGACGTTTTCTGCATCAATATGACCAGTTAAGTAGTTGATACTAGGAGGAATAGATAAATGCATGTTAATCCTTATTGGCGATTCTGAGCAATTCAGAAAAGGCTAGAAATAGATGATAAAAAGTGCTTGCTGGAGAGTGTTCGTTTAATGGCTGACCCACACTATCTACTTGATCAACCCATAACCCAGGTAAAGCTGGATTCAAGTAATAAACGAAAATGTGTTCCACCGCGTGACTGATCGCGGCTCGGCGGGTGTCACTAGGGGCACGTTCCCAAAGCGCTATACAGGCTTTCAAGTACTCGGTTTGACACCAAAGGCGCGACGTTGAACGTAGTGGCGTTCCGTTGGCGTATATCTCATCTCTAACAAGACCATTGTCATTATGCCCATGTTGTTGTGCAAAGCGGTACAAAACATCAATCGTCTTATTTACCTTAACTCCTGTGAGCTTTTGGTAGTGGCTGAGTAACCAGATCCACTCGTAGTGATGGCCTGGATCGATATGCGTGCCTATGTCCGAATCAAGAGAGAAATCGGCCTGAAAGAACTCGGCTAAATGGTCACTTTGCATAAAATGAGTTTGGAACAACTGATAGATTTGTGTTGCTCGCTCCAGCCAAATCGGATTGTCGGTATGTTCATAGCTGACCATTAACGCTTCGAACAAATGCATGTGAGGGTTTTGTCCTTTGTTGACAGCGTTGCCTTCAATCAGAAAAAAACCACCTTGTTCTATGTCCCAAAGATGCGTTGAGATGTGTTGGTAAATGGCTTCCATTGAGTGTAGAGAATGTTCATCAGCCGCTAGTTTGTAATGCCAAGCAAACCCAAGAAGCGCGAAGGCTTGCTCGTATAAGTTAAGCGCCTCACTTCTACTGTCATTGCTTTCGTATAGCGAAAAACGATAACCGGATGATGGTGAGCCAAAATTTGCAAATCCTTGTTTAATGGCAGCCAAAACTTGATTGTGACCGTCGATTAGGTTGAGCTTAGTGGCGTGAGCGAAGACGTAAACCTGACGTGGTTGCACGCGAAATCTAAGTAAATCGTCACTAAACTCTCGCCCGTCGGAAAGTAAGCCTTCGGCAAAAATACCATTTTTCTCGGATTGTGCTTTTTGCCATCGAGGTAGTGCATGTTGCGTGAGCCAGTGTTGGCAACGAGCGATTTGAAAGGTTAGGGAGTCCATGGTTTGCTCCAAAGAATAGGGCACTCAACGAGTGCCCTAGGTATTGAAAAGTTAGAAGAGACCGACGGCGACACCGATGAAGGAGATAACCACTAGCGAAAGCATCGCTTTAACTGGGCTAAGACCTTTCTTCGCCATCGCAAACCAAGTGCCCAACACGACTACCAATGGCAGCAGTTTAGGGAAGATTCCGTCGAGCATCATTTGTACGTTGATGTCGACACCGTCTTTGGTTGCGAACTCAAGTCCTGTGCCTAGGTTGACGTAACTAGCCGCGACACCGCCCATGACAAAGACACCTAATAACGATAACGCCTCACGAATCTTGGTTGAGCGGTGGCTAACAAGCATCTCAACGGAGCCCGCACCCATCTTGTAGCCTTTCATAAATAATTGGTAAGAGCCGATGATAGCGATGGCGTTGAATGCCACGATGTAGAAGATTGGGCCTAACATGCTACCGCCAGCGGCTAGTGCCATACCAATACTGAGTAAGATAGGTACTAACATACCCGGAATCATGGAGTCGCCAATACCGGCAACTGGTCCCATCAAACCGACTTTGAGTGTATTGATGGTCTCGCCGTCAATAGGTTCGCCGTTGGCTTTCTTCTCTTCCATACCCACAGCCATGCCATTGATGATAGCGCCCAATTGTGGTTCGGTGTTGTAGAAGGAGGCATGGCGTTTCATCGCTTCTTTTCGGTCTTCTTGATTCGGATAGAGCTTTTTCAAAGCAGGCATCATACCGAGACAGAAGCCAAACGACTCCAAGCGTTCAAAACTCATCGATGATAGGTTGTACATCATCCATGCACGCCAGCATTTCGTGAGATCTTTTTTGTCGAGTGCGACTTTGGGTGCGATCTCAGTACCAATTTTGTTGTGTTGTGCGGTCATTAGAATTCATCCTCGTCATCATCAGTCTGTTGAACTGGCGCAGCGTTCGCTGTTTGTGGTTCTGGCTTGTAGTTGTAATGAAGTAGAGCGAATAGTGCGCCAATCATTACCAAACCCACCATGTTGAGGTTTAGGAATACGATGCCAACGAAACCGACCAAGAAATAAATCAGCATCGTAGACTCTTTGATAATCTGCTTTAACAGAATCGCGATACCAACAGCAGGTAAGATGCCGCCAAGTACCGTCATGGTGTTAAGCACCATATCAGGTAGGCTTGCCATAAACCCTTCGATGTATTGGTTGCCGAAGTAAACGGCAATAAAGGTCGGAATAAAACGCATTAAGAAGTTAGTGACTTGCGGGTAGATAGCGGAGTTCCTGTACACGCCCTGCTCATCACCGGCTTCTATGGCTAAATCCGCTTTATGGTTCCAGTAGGAGTTAATGACCATCATAAAGTTGAAGATTATGGTGCCTGCGATACCGATGGTTGCAGCAATAGCAACGGCTACTTCCACGCCCTGTCCAGACATGATGCCCAGTGCGACAGCGGGGTAGGCGACGAAGTTAAGGTCAGCTGGCATGGAGCCGCCTGGTGTTACCATCGCGATGTAAACGGCTTGTACCGCTACACCAACCATGATGCCAGTTTGAATATCACCTAAGATGATACCCACCAACATACCGGACACGAGTGGTCGAGTGATAGTGTACCAACCACCGGTTAGTCCAAGTAACCAGGGGGTGGAGAGGGCACCGAGATAGCAGAGTATCCCGATAAAGACTGCTTCTATAAACATAATGTCATCCTTTAGCTCACGTATTGAACTCTCCACTTTTGCTGCGAAAAGTCGCGTCAAAAGTGGAGGTTGTTTTGTTGTTATTTCAGTTTTTGCAGTGCATCTTGCCAGGTGTAGGAACTGGCATCAGGAACCAATCTGAAGTCGATGTGGTGACCGTCTTCTGACAGGTAGTTAAATGCAGAGATTTCTTCTTGGTTGACGCATTGGTTGCCGCCAATTGTCGTTGTGCCTTCTCGAGCGCTCATTGGGCCAACGTTGATTTTGTTATTGAGATTTTCAAGGCTTATACCTGCTTCACGAATGCGGCGCAGCGTGACCGGAGATTTCGCGATGACGAAATACTTCTTGTCGCTGGCGATCACCTTCGGTAACTTGCTGACGGCGGTCGCGGTATCAAATAGCCAAACTTTAACGTCGGTTACGGCGCCTTTCATGACTTGTGATAGCAATGGATCAGCGGCTACAGCATCGTCAATGGCCACGATGCCATCACAAGGAAGCTCTTTCGCCCAACGAGTCATTAACTGTCCATGGATAACGCGGTCGTCAATACGCACAAATGAAATTGCCATAGTGTTTCTCCTTAAAAATCATCTTCTTGTGCCAGCTCTACTGGCTTGGCAACGACAACCGTTTTTAGCGCTTCTTGCTGCAAGGTCGTTGCAACGTATGAAGCGTCGGTCTCTTCAACAAAGTCTGCTGTCATTAAAAGTGTCGGGAAATTCACCCCAGTTACGACTTCAACCTTTGGATTAAAATCTGGGTTGAATGCGTAAGTGCAAGCAACGTTGTAAGGCGTGCCGCATTCCAAATCGCATAGCACAACAATGCCGTCGACATTGGGCGCTATTGCAGTGATTTCACGGTGGAAATCTCGTTTAAATTGCTCGATGCCTCCCTCTTCGGTGAGACAGATCGCAGTCGTGTTACTAAGCTCGCCAAATACCATGTTGGCACTGCAGATAAGTGCAGTGGCTAATGGGCCATGACTGGCTACGATAAAATGGAGCATGATTAACCTCTTACGAACGCTTTAATAGTGGCAATTTCTGTTCCTTCGCTTTCGCCATAGGGTTGGATGACATAAGCGTCTACGTGAGCTGGGATAACGAAGGTTTCGGCATAATGAACAACAAATGGCTCAAATTTATTGTCTGGACTCAAGATAATGGCCTCTTTACCTTCTACTAAGTTCAGAACATTGACGGTTCCCTCAGTTTTATGAAGAACGGGTTTGCTGAACCAGTGGCGTCGGGTCTCGATGAACTCGCGCTCATGCAGGCCCGTTTTCTCTTCTTTCCAGCCTTCACCTTCTGCGACTGGTGTAATGGCGTTGACTAAATGCTCCTGACACCATTCTGTGTTGCGTTCCCACTGAATGACTTCTTTACCGTGATCCAAATGCACTGGTCGTGGCAGGCCATCAAGCCCTAGACGATCCCAATCCCACAGTTTGAAAGTGAAGATATATGGGGTTGCACTGATTTCAAGCACCATAGAGTCGGAGCCTGAGCAGTGAATAGTGCCCGCGGGGATTAAGAAATGGTCGTGCTTTTTCGCTGGGAATTGATTGATAAAGCGCTCATCGTCGAAAGACTTTTCGCCGCGCTGCGCTGCATATAAATCATCCATCATTTCATCTGGATTGATGCCAGATTTAGTGCCAAGATACACACTGGCTTTTTCTCCAGCGTCTAACATGTAATAGCTCTCGTCTTGGGTATAGTGCATCCCAAATTCGTTCTGAATGTACTCTGTTAGAGGGTGTACTTGCAGGCTTAGATGCTGACCTTGCATGGTATCGAGGAAGTCGAATCGAATTGGGAACTCGGCGCCAAAACGTGCATGGACACTGTCGCCTAAGAGCGCGCGCGGTTGTGTTAATACCAAGTCTTGCGATGGAATCTCGACAATAACGTCACCGTATTTAAGCAGTAGGCTATTTTCTTCAGGAACGCAGTCAAAACACCATGCATAGTTTGGCTTGTCTTGGTCGAGGTCACAGACTTCTTTCATCCATTGACCACCCCAGACCCCAGGGTCAAAGAAAGGCACCAGTCTAAATGGTTGAGTTGTCGCTTGTTGCAAGCCTGCGCTGAACGCTGTACCAGAGACCATTTTAGGGTCAAAAGCGGTGTTGGTGTCTAAGAGAAAATCAACATCAGACAGCAGCTTAGTTTTATATCGGTCGAAGACACGCCATTCAATAAAGAATGAACGCTTGTATTTACGTAGGACGTCTTCGTTGTAGTTTTCTGCTCCCCAGTTGCCAAGCTCGCCACGGCGGAAGCGTTGCTGAATTTCCCAACGGGCTAAATCGGCGTAAACAAAGGTATCACCATCGGCGACTAGTCTGGCACCGTGACCAATAACAACGATCAAACCGGAATTAGCATTACTAACAGTTTGTTTCAAGCCTTGTAGCTTCTCGCTGTCAAAGAACTCGTCCAGCTTGTGCGGTGCGATGACGCCAAATACTCGGTCATCGGTAATGTTGCGTTCTAGCATGGCGAAGATGTGTTCTTCGGAGTATTTCGCATCGTCCATTGACACCACAAGAGCGGGGGAGAGCGGCGCGACAAGCTGGTCGAGGAGTTCATTGTGATTGACACCATGATAGGTGTCGATCACCAAAATATGTTTATCTTGGCCCTGAATGCGTTGTTCAATTGTGTCAACGATACTGTCCCAACCGCGAACGGCAGCGTGGTCAAAGCCCTTCACTTCTACATTTGGAAACTTGTCATAATTGGATTGACCAGATAGGTACTTCATACATCACCTTGAGTTAATCATTTGACTACAGTCTAATCACTCAGTTAATCAACTAACAAACTGGTTAACGCGGTTAACCACTCATTTAGCAGTTGTTAATCAATAATCGGCGAGGCAATTTTGTAGTTAATCACATAATCATGACGATAAATGACAGTTGATTAGGTTAATCGATTAACCTTGTTTTAATCAGAAAAGAAAGTCGCTATAACTGGTGCTAATTTCATTTACTGGAGTTCAACATGGCCAAAGCAACTATTGCGGACGTGGCTAAGCATTGCGGTGTTTCCACCGCGACCGTGTCCATGGTATTGACTAACAAAGGACGAATCTCGGCGACCACTCGTGAGCGGGTTTTAGAGGCGGTTAAGGAGCTTGGTTATGTTTACAATCAAGCTGCGGCTAACTTGCGACATAAGCGCAGTAATCTAGTCGGGCTCGTCACACCTGATATTACCAACCCTTTTTTCTCTGAAATGATCGCAGGTCTTAGCCATTATCTTGAAGAGCAGGATTCTCTATTGTTTCTCGCCAATGCTGAAGAGAGTGTTGAGCGTCAAAGCAAATTCATCGATTCGTTACTGAGTCAGAACGCTGGTGGTGTAGTGATGTGCCCAGCGATGGAGACTAATTTGGACTTTTTGGAGACAGTACAAAGTCGAGGGTTTCCGATCGTGTTGGCTGTTCGACCTATTGGAGAAGATCAATTTGATTTCGTCGGCACCAATAACTTTATGGGCTTGCAATTGGCAACCGAGCACCTTATCAAAAAAGGTCATAAGCATATTGCGTTCGTTGGTGGACTGGAGATCTCTAAGACGCGTTCCCATCGTCTAGGGGGGTATATGTCAAAGTTGATGGAACATGGGATTCCGTTCAATGAACGATATATTCGAAGCTGCTCAGCAAGTCGTTCTGAGGGCGCTAAAGTAACAAGGGAATTACTGGATCAGTACCCTGAAATTACCGCTATTATTGGCTACCAAGATATCGTTGCTTTTGGCGTAATGCGAGCCATTAAAGATCTCGGTAAAACCGTGGGCAAAGATATCGCGGTTGTGGGCTTTGATGACGTAGCGGAATCCGCGGATACCAACCCAGCTCTGACTTCCATCTCTGTTTCAGCTCGAGAAATTGGTCGAGCGGCGGGAGAGATCATTCTGTCTCGTATGGAGGGCGACAAACAGCCATATAAAAGCGTGGTTTTCCCACCCAAATTGGTGGTGAGAAATTCATGTGGTTGATTCTGAATTCGCTGCATCTAGTTCGCATGGGTATTTTGCTCACAGTGTACCCGCGTACTCACTTATGACACTTACTATCTAGTAACCTAGAATCGTTGAGCTGCGATACAATTCACCAGATAGAAAAAAACGCCAAGATAATCGGTCTTGGCGTCAAAGATAGTAATCGTAAACTCGGGAGGGCTGAGTCTCCCACGCTCTACAATCTCAAATATCCCTTTAGCTACTTTCCTGTAGCGATGTTGTGATCATATATTCATCGTCTCGATGGAAACACTAGCCTAAAGTGGTAAACACATCGTCAACGGTGCAATCTGATATTCCATTTTTATTGGCCTTGTGAAGCCATTTTCGCGAGTACACATTTCAATGTGCCGTAGTCGTATTGCTGTTCAAAGTGCTCGAATAGTGGCTTGATGGCCTGCTGTGTTAGTGAATCAAATGCTATAGCTTGCTGTGTAATTGCTTGGATCTCTTCGTCGCTCAAAGCGATCACGCTGTTTAACTCACAGGCGTTCAGCTCTATGGCTTGAGCTAAATGAGACATGATCGTCGTTGCTTTTAGCCCGCGTTCATTCGCTATGTCTTCAACGGTAAAGCCTTTGTTAAGAAGCCCAAGAGACTCAAGTTCGGTATCTGATAGCTGCTTTTCGGCTTCGGATTTAGGCTCAATAGCAGCGATAAAGGCATCGCCGTATTTCTCTATTTTAACTTCACCAAAACCTGGGATAGTCGAAAGTTCATCGAGGGTTTGCGGGCGCACGCTGGCGAGAGATTCCAACGTTGCATCATGACAAATCATGTAAGCCGGTACCGATTGCTGTTTGGCAAGTTCTGCACGAACTTCGCGAAGCTTTTCAAACTGCGGCATGTCGGCTGCGGACAAAGTGCCAGAGCTTTTCTTCTTCGCGCTTTTCGCCGCTTTTTTCGAGACTCGCAGTTTGCGAAGTTCGATGGGCTGCTCGCCTTTGAGGTAAGGACGGCACAACTCGGTAAGCTGTAAACTGCCGTGTTCACCGTGCACCTCGAGAAGGTTCATGGCGAGCAGTTGACGAAATACCCCTTGCCACTCTTTAGCGGAAAGGTCGTTGCCAATACCAAATGTAGACAGGGTATCGTGTTGGTTTTGGGTAATTCGACTGTCTGCTTTACCCAAGAGAATGTTGACTAAGTAGCTCACACCAAACCGCTGGCCGGTTCGATATACAGTGGAAAGAGCCTTTTGCGTCGCTTGTAAGCCATCCCAGGTTTCGGGTGGTGTTAGGCAGTTATCACAGTTACCGCAAGGCTTTGATAGCGTTTCGCCAAAATAGGCGAGTAGAGATTGGCGGCGGCAAGTGGCCAAATCACAATAGCCGAGTAGTCGATTCAGCTTTTGAATGGATACGCGCTTATATTGCTCCGCACCTTCGGAGTTTTGCACCATTTGCCTTTGTAGAACCATGTCTTGCATGCCAAAACTCATCCAAGCATTGGCAGGCATGCCATCACGCCCAGCACGGCCTGTTTCCTGGTAATAGGCCTCAATACTTTTTGGCAGGCTTAAGTGCGCTACAAACCGAACATCGGGCTTATCAATCCCCATTCCAAATGCGATGGTGGCGACGACGATGATGCCGTCTTCGCTCAAAAAGCGGCGCTGATGATTGGCGCGTTGCTCACTCGATAGTCCCGCATGGTAAGGCAAAGCAGTTTTACCCATGTCACACAGCCACTGCGCCGTCTCTTCTACTTTTTTACGCGATAGGCAATAGACAATACCGGCATCATCTTGATGATGGGTGTCGATAAAGCGCCACAACTCTTGTTTGGCATTGCCAAGGTCGGAGACGTAGTAAGTGATATTAGGGCGATCAAAGCTGTGAACATAAACATCGGCTTGCTCGAGCGCTAACTGTGCGATGATCTCCTCGCGTGTTTTTAGATCGGCGGTTGCGGTGAGCGCAATTCTTGGCACGGTAGGAAAACGCTGTTTGAGCACGCTGAGCTGTTGATACTCTGGGCGAAAGTCATGACCCCACTGGCTTACACAGTGCGCTTCATCAATAGCAAATAGTGACAGGCTTGATTGTTCCAACAAACGAAGCGTCTTCTCCATTAACAGTCGCTCAGGTGCGACATACAGGATCTGGATGTCACCGGTGAGTACTTGCTGTTCTACGACTTGCTGATCGTACGGGCTCAATGTTGAGTTGAGATAAGCAGCACGAACGCCAACTTGGTGGAGAGCGTCGACTTGATCTTGCATTAGTGCGATAAGTGGAGACACCACAACGCCAACGCCCTGCCTCAGAATAGCCGGTATTTGATAACAAATAGATTTACCGCCGCCAGTTGGCATTAGTGTCATCACATCATTTCCCGACATCAACGAGTCGATAATGTCCGCTTGTTGATGACGAAAATTATCGTAACCAAAAAGAGATTTCAGCAGTTCATTGGGCGTGAATGGGGTCGCGGTCGGAGTGTTCGGCATCATAGAAGCTTTGGATTTATCGCAGAGTGGGAAGACAGCGTGAGAGTGTGTCAGGAGCAGAGTGGGTTTTCAAGCATTCATCGAGATAATGCGCGGTCATACTCAATGTGGTCGTGGAACTATGTCGTGAGAGTTGTACGACTTGAGGTCAGTCTTGTTGTTACAAGGCTTTTTCAAGATGCAGTGAGTAATTGGGAGTGGGGAAGTAGCGAGAGAAAGTCGGGCTTAGCTTGGCATATAAGCCCGACCTATACGGAGCTTTGGAATACTGTGCGTTTCCATCGCTTTTGCTGCCTTTTGCTAAAAGTGCAAAGAGGTAACAATTTGTTAGACACAAGGCAGAAGAAAAGTTCCGCTACCTTGCATCTGAAGGCTTATAAAAGCTTATAGACCTTTGATGTTCTCAACTTCAAGCTCGTTGAAGTAGCGAACTGTCTTCACTTTTAGCTCTTGTTGAGCAGCATCGTCAGCAACGATGATTGCTTTAGAGTGCATTTGTAGCGCAGTCACTGTCCACATGTGGTTTACAGAGCCTTCTACAGCCATTTGTAGAGCTTGAGCTTTGTTGTGACCCATAGTTAGGATCATCACTTCTTCTGCGTCTAGCAATGTTGCAACACCAATAGTTAGTGCGTATTTAGGCACTTGGTTGATGTCGTTGTCGAAGAAACGAGAGTTTGCGATGCGCGTGTCTTCTGTCAGTGTCTTGATACGAGTACGAGAGTTTAGAGATGAACCTGGTTCGTTGAACGCGATGTGACCATCGATGCCTACGCCACCCATGAACAGGTTGATCTTGCCGTATGAACGGATTTTTTCTTCGTATGCCGCACAGTGTGCGTCGATATCGTCTGCTAGACCGTCAAGAAGGTTGATGTTTTCTTCTTGGATATCAACGTGGTTGAAGAAGTTGTTGTACATGAAAGAGCGGTATGACTCTGGGTGCTCTGGGTCAATACCTACGTACTCATCCATGTTGAACGTCACAACGTGTTTAAAGCTTACTTCGCCCGCTTTGTGCAGAGCGATAAGTGCTTTGTACGTTGAAAGAGGCGTTCCACCAGTCGGTAGACCCAAAACAAACGGCTTTTCTGCTGTCGGTTTGAAAGCGTTGATACGCTCAACGATGTGGCGAGCAGCCCATTTACCTACTTGTTCTGCGTTCTGTAATGGAATAAGTCTCATGTTGATCCCCTAATAAAAGAATTTAATGTGTTCTGAAACATTAATTCGCATTATAAAAAAAGTTTTTCGACACGGCTATTACTTTTCTGTGAATTTTCGTTTTTTTCTTGATCGGGATCGCCTTTTGCCATTGGTGTTGAGTGTTTGTTAACAGATAGTGCTTTTTTAACAAGAAAAATTTTCAACAGAAAATAAAGGACAAGTTTGGGGTGTTTAGAGAGGGGAACTTGGCGGAAACACCTGAAGAGCTTAGAGAGTTGGGCAGGGAGTGCCTGCCCAATCCACTGGCTAGATCGCTTGACCGTTAGCGGTAACAGCAACGTCGACGTTGCCACGCAGTGCGTTCGAGTATGGGCAAACTTGGTGCGCGACACGAACCAGTTCTAGCGCTGCGGCATCATCCATATCTAAAGTCACATCCAGAGCGACATCAAGAACAAACCCACCATGCTCATTGGCCTTTAGTGCGACCGTTGCTTTGGTCGGTGCTTGTTTTACTGCTAGTTTCTGCTGCTGAGCGACATGAAGGATGGCATTAGAAAAACACGCTGAGTAACCTGCCGCAAAGAGCTGCTCCGGGTTAGTTTCAGCGCCAGTTCCACCTAGCTCTTTTGGATAAGAAAGCGCAAGATCGAGCAATCCATCGTCCGTTGATACTTGACCATTGCGGCCGGCGATTGCAGTTGCTGAAGTAGAGTAAAGTGCTGACATAAGTTCATCCTTTTATCGTTTTTAATTGCGTAAAATTAGGTTGTACACTAACTATATTGTTAAAGTTGGATGATTGCAAGTATATTGTGCACAACTTAATTCACTCGCGCGGCCAAATATGAAATTAGATAGTCCAGAAGCCTTAGATTTAGACAAGCAAGTTTGTTTCGCACTTTACAGTGCTAGCAATGCAGTGACTCGTGCCTATCGGCCAATTCTTGAACAAGTTGATCTCACTTATCTGCAATACATGACGATGTTGGTACTTTGGAAACAAGCGCCTATGAATGTCAAAGATATCGGGGCAGAATTGAAGCTCGATTCCGGTACACTAACGCCGTTGCTTAAACGCTTAGAGCAAAAAGGTTTGGTGGAGCGTAAGCGCAGTGAGTCCGACGAGCGTGCTCGAATGATTTTTGTCACTGAGCAGGGCAATGCACTTCGCGAGAAAGCAATGTCGATACCCGGAGCGATTGCTTGTAAAGCCAAGCTCGATCCAGAGGAGGCAATGGTGCTCAAACGGATTTGTGAGCGACTAACAGACAATTTGATGGATTAACATAAATGGATATTGAAGGACTCAATCGAGTCGGGTTTAAACATTTACTGGCGCTGCATGTGATGCTAGATACGTGCAACGTGACCAAAACGGCAGAACTACTTTCTGTTACTCCTTCTAGCGTAAGTAAAACCATTACCCAGTTACGCGACATTCTTGATGATGAGCTGTTTTTTAGAGATGGCACGTCATTAACGCCTACGCTTTATGCTGTAGAGATCGCACCACTC
Organism: Vibrio wakamikoensis; assembly: GCF_050337275.1. Lineage (NCBI taxonomy): Bacteria > Pseudomonadati > Pseudomonadota > Gammaproteobacteria > Vibrionales > Vibrionaceae > Vibrio > Vibrio wakamikoensis. Next base: position 24,122 of record NZ_JAKJST010000022.1, read on the forward strand.
GTACATTCAATGCTAGCGAGTATGAATGGTTTGCTTAATCAAGCCCGCTTTGAGCCGCAAGTGTTTGAAGGTCGCTTTAGTTTATCAATGCGCGAAAGTACGTTTGAACTGTTTGCTAAACCACTGGCAAAGCTGACGACTGAGCTCACGCCAAAAGCTAAGCTCAATATTATGACCAAGGCGAAATTCGGCTTTGGGGCACTTCATAGTGGACAAGTGGATTTCATTATCTTGCCACACGATGTTAGTCAGCCACCGACTAATACCAAGGAGCTGGTGTGGGAAGTCGTGCTTGAGGATGAGTTGGTGTGTTTGATGTCACCTGACCACCCATTAGCGGAGGTTGATCTAACGATTGAGCATTACCTTAACAGTCAGCATATTGGCATTGCCGAGTCGGAGTTGAGTCGTCCGTACTTTGAACAGACGCTTAGACAGCAGCACGGTATTCGCGATGTGAAAATGATTGTGCCTGATTTTGGCGCCGCAGCGGTGATGTGTCATCAGTCGGAGTTACTGTTTACTTGTTCAAAACAGTGGGCTGACGTCGCCAGCCAAGCGAAGGGATTGACGGTAAAATCTCTGCCATTTGAATATGGAAAAGTAGCTTATAGCGTTGTTTGGAATCGAGCAGCGATCAACGATCCTGCTATTCAGTGGCTTTGCTGTTATTTGCGTGATTTACGCGTCTAGTTGAATCAATACCGCCTTGATTTAAGTGCTTAATGGATTGGCGTATCTAGCAAATCGTAAGTTGCATATCAGGCTAGCTTCTTGTAGCCTGAAATTTCATCAAAAAGGTTATTTATGCATCACACGATTTCTTACCTCTGGCTCACACTCACTATGCCTGTAGCTCGGTAGGATCCCCTGTACCTGGCTACGAGTTGATTGTAGCCAGAATCGCACCTTCATTCTCGTAGCCCAAAATTAAAAAAGGAACGAGAATGAACTCAAGGACACACATCGCTCATCACGACAAAAAGCAGCAAGTTCAGGGATTAGTATACGCGTTAGTCGGTACCGCACTTTTTTCAATCAAACCGATTTTCATCAAAATAGCCTATCAATATGGTGGCGATGCGACGGCCATTATGTCGCTTCGCGCACTGAGTTCATTACCCTTTTACCTCACCGTGTTGTGTTTGCTGTGCCGGGATGGGCAAAAGCGTTCACTGGTGCGTCAACATGGTTGGCAAGCGGCACTCATTGGCATCCTCGGCTACTACGTAGCGAGCTTTTTGGACATTGCAGCACTGGCCTATATTAGTGCTCAGCTGGAGAGATTGCTGATTTTCTTGTTCCCAAGTTTTGTCGTGTTGCTGAGTTGGCTGTGCCTTGGTCAACGACCTACGCGTAATGTTGTGCATGCGGTTGTCCTGGGGTATTTAGGGATTGTCGCCATCTTGTTACATGATGTTCAATCATTGGGTGATGAAGTTTGGAAGGGTAGCGGCTTGGCTATCGCATCCGCGTTTATTTTTGCCATCTATCTAATGCTGAGTAAAAGTATTATTGGCAAGATGGGCAGCGAGCTATTTACCAGTATTGGTATGGGAAGTGCTGGTGTTGCCATTCTGATCCAACTTGCTGTCTCTTCTGCGTCGATGAGCAGTTGGTCATTTGAACTTGTCGTGCTTGGTGTTTTACTGGGGATTTTCTGTACTGTGTTGCCGTCTTATTTTGTCGCAGCAGGTATGGCACGCTTAACCGCGACAGAGCTGAGTATTACCTCGAACATTGGCCCTGGTGTTACGGCTATTATGGCCGTATTGGTGCTGTCTGAGGCGTTCACTGTGTATCATTTTGTTGGGTTGTGCTTGGTGACCTTGTCGGTATATTGGATGAAAAAGCCAACGAAGTAGCCCTGAGTAGGGGGATGATGCCGCAACTGTCTGTGGCATCATCATATTATTGCAGGGCTATTTCCAAGCGCTACCAAACTGGATATACGTTGTCCACTCTTCAGGGCCTTTCGCTACATCCACACCCACACGCAAACCTAATTGACGAGCAATGAGGTAGCGGAAACCTCCACCACGGGTATAGTGGATCTGACTTTTGGCAATGCTTTCATCGTGGTTAAAGGCCGTTGCTGCGCCCACGAAACCAAGTACTGTCCAACGCTCGTCAATATCGTAGCTTAGCTCTACCTCACCTAATGCGGTATTGTCCGCTTGATAACGCATTGCAGCAATCCCCCGCATTTCGATGTAAGGTCTGGCGTAGATGGATGCAGGGAACTCGACATTATCTGAAATCGACTTTACATCACCTCGTACGCCGAGTCCCCAGTTTTGAGATAGGCGAGTATGATGCTGCGCATAGGCGTTGTATTTTTGATAATCGAATTGTCCACCAAACGCTTTGCGGTGGTAATCGACTTTTAGACCCGCTTTGGTGCCTTGTTGGGGTGAAAATTGGTTGTTACGTGTGTCATACATAACTCTCCAGCCGAGGCGTCCATCTTTCGAGTGTAAAAGTGGATCGCTTATCCCATCAAGTGTTGGCTTCGAAGACATATAGCTGTATGCACCGCCAATAAAGAAGTCTGAATCACCGATACGAACGTCCATTTCTTGGAAGAAGTAGACGCCTTCGAGGCTAAGATCAACCGATCCTAATGATGCCATTGGATAGTATTTGAGGTTGAACTTGGCACCAAATAAGCCACCTAAATATCGGATACGATCGTTCATCCAGTTGCCATAGTGGAAGCCACCATAAAGTTGGCTGCCGTTATTGGTACCCAGAGCCATCAATCCGGATGTACTGGCAGGAATGTCTTTTACTTCCTCACCAGCAAGACGCTTTTGTTTGCGCTCTTCTGATTCGTGAAAGAATAGTAGCGCTGCACCGCCACCGACGCCAACGGCAGGGTCGGTAACTGTTAATGGCATGGGTAGAAAACCGACGGCATTATCGAGAATAAACTGACTGCCATCCAGTCGTCCGTCTTTAGGGTCAATGAAGTTATCCATCATGCCTGCATGAAGGCCGGTGCTGCTCAACAGAGCGGTAACAAGGAGAGATAGCGGAAGTGATCTATTATTATTTATCATACATCTAACAATTCAATAGTGTTTAGGTAAAAGTGCTCCCTGCGATTTTTCCAATTATATCGGTATATTAACGTCATATTTGTCAGCGTTCGAGCATTTTAATAGCAATGATAGCCCATCGAACATTGTTATCTAATGGCTATTCGAATAGGTTGCGTTGGCTTATTAGGTAGTTTGCTCTAATGGGGTGACGTTGGTGGAAAACACGAATGAATGCCATCTGATAGCTGAGTTTTGTCTATTCACGTTTTCTATGAAATAAAAGTATTCCAGAGAACAAAATTGCGATAATGTGCGCACATTTCGTATTAGGGTGATGGTGACAATGCTGCGCCGATTTCATGATCTTTCTCAGACCTCAAAAGGGGTTGTTGCCTCAATTTTAGCTTCTTGCCTTTTTGGCTTACTGCCGCTTTATGTGCAGTTTCAACCGGACCTTGGCGCGTTCAAGGTGAGTGGTGGTGAGGGGCACTGGGTGGCTGCACAGCGAGTAACGTGGAGTGCAGGACTCATGATGGTCATTCTTGTCGTGACGGGGCGTATTCGTCAATTTTGGCAGGCATTCAGGCAAACACGGTTGTGGCATCGCTATTTATTATCGGCGCTGCTCGTTGCCCCCCAATACTGGGTATTTGTTTGGGCACCCTTGTACGGTGAGACGCTGTCTGTCGCACTAGGGTATTTCACCTTACCTCTGGTGCTGGTGGTTGTCAGTAAATTCGTCTACGGAGATTCGTTGTCACGACTGCAATTGCTTGCTTGTGGCTTAGCTGCCATTGGTGTCGGCTATGCGTATGTGATGGCTGAGGGTCTATCGTGGATTGTATTGCTGATTGCTTTGGGGTATCCAATCTACTTTGTTCATCGCAAGACTTTAGCTGTTTCGAGTGACGTTGGCTTTACCCTCGACAATGTATTTTTGTTGCCGCTAACTTTCTTTGCGATGTTCTATCTGTTAACTGTAGAGCAAATCCAAGCGTTGCCAGCTGTGAGCTGGTTGTACTACCTTGGCCTCGCGGTTGCTGGTGCAGTGCCTATGCTGCTATTTCTATACGCGTCGCAGTCACTTCCAATGTCCTTGTTTGGTTTACTAGGTTATGTTGAGCCTGTCTTAGTGTTTGCCGTTGGACTGCTGCTTGGCGAACGCGTCGACCCTTCGGACATGCCAACTTATGTACTGGTGATGATGGCGCTATTCGTTCTCGCACTTGACGGAGTGAAACGAGCCAGAACGCACGGCGCCGTTTAAACCGGGGGCGGAATCTTTACATAACGGAGTCGAGACGGCCGAGAGGCACTTCAAGGGTATTTTGACCGTGTTTAATCGGACTACCCACCATTTCATCATAAGCGCTGTCTTGTCTTAGAACGACTTCTTTTGCAGAGAGGTTTTGACAAAGGCGGCGCATGTCCACCACGTTGTGCGCGCGAAGCAGCGATCCATTATCATGGGTGACGTAGTGCTCCTCACCGTCCAGTATCACTGACGCTTGGTAAAGTGACATCTCTAACGAATGTATGACTAGCTTGTCAAATTGGGCGTATTGTTCCAGTGTGCTTATCTTGGTATTCATCGCGCGTCTCCATTGTTGCCCTAGCTGGGTTTGTTTAAAACGAATCAATGACAAACTTGTACGGCAGGTATCAGATAAGCGGTTAAATATTACGCAGTAAAAGTGTGGGTTTTATAGAGTCATTTGGTGAGTTTACAATGTAAAAGTCAGGCAGGGTGGTGCTACCTGACTTGGTATCAGTTAGAGAAGAAATTACATTGCAGCTGCAAAGATCGCTTCAATTTCCTCTTGGCTTGCTTGACGAGGGTTCGTCATACAGCACACGTCTTCCAACGCACTCTCGGCAAGCTTAGTAATGTCTTCCGCTTTTACACCTAGCTCTTTAAGGGTGGCGGGAATGCCTACTTTACTTGATAGATCTTCCATAGCTTCAATCGCAAGCTGCGCCGCTTGTTCAGTACTCAAGCCTGATGTGTCTTTGCCCATCGCTTTGGCAATATCAGCAAACTTGGCAGGGTTGGCACTGGCATTGAAACGTTGCACGTGTGGCAGCAATACGGCATTACAAACTCCGTGCGGCAGGTGATACGTGGCACCAAGTTGATGTGCCATTGCATGAACATAGCCAAGCAGAGCGTTGTTGAATGCCATACCCGCCATAAACTGAGCGTAGGCCATTTGCTCACGAGCTTCGATATTATCACCGTCAGTGACACAGGTAGGCAGGTGTTTGGTGATCATCTCAATCGCTTTAAGCGCCACCGTATCTGTGATTGGGTTTGCTGCAATTGAAACATAAGCCTCGATAGCGTGAGTCAGTGCGTCCATGCCGGTTGCTGCAGTGAGTGAGCTTGGCATCGCGAGCATCAGGTTAGGATCGTTAACTGAAATCAGTGGCGTGACTTTTTGATCCACAATAGCCATCTTGATCTGTCTTTCTTCATCGGTGATCACACTGAACATTGTCATTTCAGATGCTGTACCCGCCGTTGTGTTGATAGACATGAGTGGGAATGGAGCGAGTGTCGCTTTGTTAATGCCTTCGTAGTCTGTGATTTTTCCGCCATTGGTGGCGACAAGCGCAATGCCTTTCGCACAGTCGTGTGGTGAACCACCACCAACCGATAAGATTAAATCACAGCCTTCATCTGTTAGGACTTCGAGGCCAGCTTCGACATTTTGAATAGTAGGGTTGGGTTGAGTTCCATCATAGATAGCAGATGCGATCTGACGATCGTCGAGTTTTTTTGTAATTTGAGCGACAAGGCCAATTTGATTCAATACAGCATCCGTTACGATGAGTGTTTTTGTGAATCCCTGTTGCTGGATAATATCCAATGCTTTGTCTAGACACTCTCTTCCTAACAAGTTGGTCGATGGAAGGATAATAGTACTGCTCATTTGAATGCTCCTTGCTATTCGTCATGATGAATATAATGGCGGTAAGCTAACATGAGCATTTAATGAGAAGCATGATGTAAATCAATAGGTAACGTGGCGTTTAAGAATTAAACGATATCAATATTAATGTTTTAAAACATGACGTTAGATGTAATATGCGCGTTGAGATATTGGCATATTAATCAGTTAAGCGCTCTACGTATTAAACTTTTGAATGGTTAATGAGCGTTCATTTCACCAAGCGTTATCTTCGATAGCTGAGAGTTTACCCGTAAAGACTCGTTAATGATTAACCTAGGGTCATCAAGGCCGATACCCTGCTCAATGGAGTTATGTGCTTTGTTTGAGAGTGATTTGAGCAGCTCAATTGACAGTGAAATATCGCTTTCCGAGCCTTTAAAACTGCTGAGCGATTGGAGGCTAAACAGCTGCTCGGTAAGTTTACTGACGGCGGATTCGAGATCATAGGCTTCTTCGCTAAGTCTGATATTCGGTTTAAAGCGTTCCAGTTGCCGTATGGTAGAGATAAGCGTTTCTTGAAGGGTGAGTGGATCCATGCTTCTTCCTTGTGCATAAAGTTTCATTTTTGCATTGGTTTATACTGGAGCAGTATGCTGTAAAGTCGAGCTTGTTTTTAAAAACTGAGACATGGATCATTAATCGGTTTAGGAGCGTTGCATTGAAGCCGTTGTCGAAGCGCTCAGTCCTCTAAACTAACCCTTTAAGCTTTGCCAGTCCCCACGCTGCCGTTGTCACTACATCTTGGATCTCTTCGTCAATGAGCATGCGCTCAAATTCAACAATAGTAAATTCACCTGCGATGAGATCTTCTTCTTCACTGTCGTGGCTCGGCTCACCTTGGGTTAAGTCGGTTGCGAGATAGATATGACAGGTTTGATTAAGGAACCCATAGGCGATGAATTGCTTGCCAACATAGGTCATAGAGCCAGCGATAAGGCCGGTTTCCTCTTGCAGTTCGCCTTTTGCAAGAGATAAATGACTCGCATCCGGATTAGACTCCCATGCCCCTTGTGGCAGTTCCCAAAAAGTTTCGCTGACAGCGTAACGATATTGCTGGACCAGATGAATATTGCCGTTGTCGATAGCAATGATCACTGCGCAATCGGGTTTGTCGACAACACCGTAGATCCCTTGGTTACCACTTTTACGTTCGATTTTGTCTTCACGAACAGACATCCAAGGATTTTGATAGACGACGGTTGAATCTAAGGTTTTTATGGTCATAGCTAGCTGAATAGTTGGCAAAACATATGGGCAGCTTACCTCAGTTTTTCAATCTATCCTATGCTATTTAGTGAATAACAACTAAAAGGGCTAGGATGATGAAAATAGGGTTGAAACGAGCTGCGGTAATAATGTTTGCCGTTATGGCTAGTTGGGTAAATGCACAGGAGCGATTTCCGCTTGCACCGCCTGATACCAGTACACCAAAGCAAACTTACGAAAGTTATATAGTGGCGGTGACAAAGGCGAATAAAGAGCTGGGAATCATTTATCGTGACCTGTCTAATGTAACTGAGTCCCAGCGTCAAATGATCAGTTCTTCTTTTGAACGAGCTTCGCTAACGTTTGACTTATCTCAAGTGTCTGCCTCGAGTCAAAATCGTGTGGCAATTGAGTCTGTCATGCTGCTAAAAGAGGTGCTCGATCGTGTACCTCCTTTCGATACGAGCACTATTCCTAACAACACGGACGTTGAGCGTTGGACAGTGCCGAATACGAGTATTTATATCGTTAAGCAGCCTTCAGGCCAGTATCAGTTCTCAAGCGAGACCGTCGAACACTTGCATAGTTTTTATCGCTTAGTGAGCCATCTACCTTCCAACATTCAAGCCTCACCCGATTACTATGAATACTATTCTCTAAGTGCAGGTCGCTTAATACCCCCACCATGGTTTGCATTCATCGATGCGATGCCAGAGCAGATGATGGTTGAATTTGGTGATCAGGCGATATGGCAATGGGTCGCGCTGATTCTGCTGGTATTTGTGTTGGCCTTTTATGCCTATTGGGTGTACCAAAAGGTTGAACATGTACTGCTAAAACCTGTCCTCATGGCGCTTGGGTTATTTGTATTTGATTGGACGGCAGACTATCAGCTCAACCTGACCGGCACATTGATGACAACCCTAAATACGATCGGTGAGCTGATGTTCTGGCCGCTCATCGCCCAAACTGCTTATTTGCTTGGTGCGTCGTGCTGCCGTTGGTTGATGGTAGGACAGCGAATCAATACGGGCCTAAAGAAAAGCCTGGCGCAGATCACGGGAACCTTGGCAGGTAGCTTTTGCGCTGTTTGTGTTATTGGATATGGTCTGCATCGCTTGGGGGTACCGGTATATGGCATTGTTACCGGACTTAGCTTAGGCGGTATGGCGATTGCGCTTGCGATTCGACCTACTATGGAGAACCTGATTGGTGGCGTAATCATGTTTATGGATAAATCATTGTCGGTGGGAGACTTTTGCTCGGTAGGCAGTGTTTCCGGTGTGGTGGAGCAGATTGGAGTGCGCTCTACACGAATCCGAGCCAAAGATCGCACTTTGATCACCATCTCTAATGGCGATGTGGTGAAGATGCAAATTACCAATTTTAGTCGTCGAGATCGCTATCCATTTTTAGTCAAATTAGGCCTGCGCTATGAAACGCCAATGGAGACCATGGTGGCGGTGACTCGCGACATTCGAGAGTTTTTAGCACAGCACCCTAGGGTCTTAGCGTCACCGCTTCGGGTTCACTTCTCCTCGTTTAGTGACTACAGCTTAGACATTGATGTGTTCGCCCACATCGATACTCGCGACAGGGAAGATTTTCTCAATACGCAACAAGAGCTGCTGATGGAAATTAATCGCGTGATTGATGAGCATGGTGCTGAGTTTGCGTTCCCTTCGACGACGACCTACCTCAATCCCGACAGTCTTACGCAAGCGCCAACATCGCTTAAATTAGCGGGTGATGGGCAAGGCTAAGGCAACGAGTTTTCTCGCCTTATCTTTAGCAACAGTTTATCGGGTTAAAACACAAATCAGTGCTAGCACCTAAGCACTGATTTTGTTACAACAGTGGCCATAAATTCCATGCTAGATATTCGCGAATCTGGCTGGGCACCTCACCAATAGCAACAAGTATAAAAAGGACATCAACGTGGCACAGTCTCTACAGTTTGAAAAGTTCGTCGATTTAGAATTTGATTTAGCAGAATGCCCACGCTGGGATTGGCGCACAGAGTCGTGGATGTGGGTCAACATCTGTGAAGGGGAGCTTTGGCGCCACAAAAATGGCGTAAGTGAAAAGCGTGAGTTTGGTGACAAGCTAGGTTGTTTTGCTCTGCATGGCGAGCAAGGCTTTGTGGTTGCGCTTAAATCCGGTATGTACCACATCAAGGATTGGGATGCAGAGATGACCTCGCTGGCACCACTGGTTTCAGAATTTCCTCGTATGCGCTACAACGACGGCCGCGGTGCGCCAGGCGGACGCTTTATCGCAGGTACTCGTAATGGTGCAAAAGAGGGCGACCAAGGTCAGTTCCATCAGCTACACCTAGATGGCACTATCGAAGCATTGCCTATGTTCGCGTGGACATGTAACGGCCTTGCATTTTCTCCAGATGGTCAATGGTTATATTGGGCAGACACTGGCTCAAGCAAAGTTTTCAAGCACAGCTTTGATGCAAGCACAGGTCAATACGGTGAGCAGCAGCTGCATTGTGATTTAACCGATTACAACGGCCGCCCAGATGGCGCAAGTGTCGATGTGGATGGCAACTATTGGGTTGCGATGTACGCAGGTCAATCTATCGTCAAGATTGCTCCAAACGGTGAGGTACTCGAGGTGATTGATGTTCCTTCAGAAAACCCAACTATGGTTGGCTTTGGTGGCGAAGAAATGCGTGACCTAATTGTGACATCGGCAGAAGGTAGTAACGAGAAAGGCAAACTTTTGATTGCTAAGAATGTAGCGCAAGGCTTGAAAGAAGAGCTCGTTAAAGTGGTGATTAGTTAATCACTTACTTTTTAATAGTGATGAAAGCGGAGCCCACGGCTCCGCTTTAACATGTCATCGAAAGCGTGTAGTGTGACGCGCGATTCATATCGCTTAGCTCGTCTTCAGTAATGTATTTTTTGGCAACCACATTACCCGCCACGACAAGGTGGGATATATAATCACGACACGACGTGGTTGGCATATTACCCCACATAAAATTGGCTTTGGTCGCATCGGAAAATTCGATATTCAGCACGATGGATTGTTCCTCGCACCTCAAGTCATACACGTTGATTTCGCACTGCTGCATACTACTTCCCCCAAATTTCACTAACCGTTACTCAAAGGCTAACCGTACCACTGTGTGTAGGGAATGCAGTTGAATAGCATGTTATTTAATTTCTCATCATTGCAACATGTTCTTGGTTTTGTTTAACGGTTAAGCTACACATCATTCGTACGGTAAACTTTGAAGCAGTTCAAATAGTGAATTTTTGCCAAGATTCAAAATGCATTTATGGAAGGTTAGTCTCACAAATTATCGGCAAATCATCCTTTTGTGTGAAGAAATGTGAATCAAGATAGCAAGGCGTGCTCACTTGGAGATGTTACAAGTGAGCACGACGAGGGTTATTCTATGATAAGGCGAGCATTGAGTGCTTGTGTCGGTCTTGCATTCTCTCCCATGGTACTAGACAGACGTTTTAGCTGATTTTTAGGGATGAACTGAGGATCACGTAGTACCAACCAACGCACGCCTTCACTACACGGAGGGGTAGTCAGCGAACCGTTGTAGCGATAGTAGTCTTTTACGCGTGGCAAAAGGTTACCAAGGTTTACCTCTTTCTCCAGCGTGATGGTTTGCGCTTTTGCAGGCAGAGTGTTAACAATACTGTCTAGTTGCGCACTCTCTCGCTCACCTTCTCGATACATCACTGCTACCACCGCAAGTTGCCCTTTTTCGTTAGCATGAACAAAATGCGCTTCCAATGGTGCCGATTTACCGTTGATGGTGTTTTCGGAAGGCGTATGGAAGTGAAACTGTTTGAGCTCAAAGTCTTGATCGTCGATACGAAGGGTGTTCTTGCCGCTGACATTGACCTGAATCGTGTGGCCGTTGTTGATGATGTCTTTGACCTGCCCTTGATAGTCAAAAGCAAGGGGCTGTTTTTTGGCGCTGGTGAGTGTATTGGTTTCGATGTCAACGGGACTTTGGTTTTGTCCCTGTTCACAGGTTGCACTGATATTGCCCCATGTCGCCGGGCCATCCCCTTCACCGTACCCCCATTGTGCTGAATATGCAGGAGCGGTCATTGAGATCATAGTACCGATCGCCAATGTAAGTTTTATTGCTGTTTTCATAATTATCCTTAGTTTACTGACGTTTGCGGAAGCTTCCGCTTCCGAAGTCTAGATTAGGACAAAAACGATAAGATCAATCGATTGCATAATTAGTTTGCGATTTTCCTCGAAAAGCACTGAGGTCTTTTTCATTCATTTATCGACTTCGCGGTAGCGGTATCACAATCAAAAGGCGGTCGTTAGCGGCTTTGTGAAGCCGATAATGACATATCACGGTAAAACGAATACAATGCGGATGCAAATATTTCTCATTTGCAGTTACCATTGCCTGTATCAATCATAAGATGTTGATTAATTATGTTTTCACTTACACAAGCGAGCTACCGCATTGGGTCGCTTGAGATTCTATCGCCATTTTACTTGCAGTTTATCCCCGGAGAAGTCACCTCACTACTTGGACACAACGGTAGCGGTAAATCCAGTCTCATCAAGCTTCTTAGTCGTCAAAATCAAGTCGCTTCAGGAAGCGTAATGCTTGATGGAAAACCACTCGAACAATACTCCCCAAAAGAGTACGCGAAAAAAGTGGCTTATCTTCCCCAACACCCACCGATTACTGATGGTGTCACGGTTCGTGAGCTGGTTATGTTCGGCCGCTATCCCTGGAAAGGTGTGCTTGGTCGCTACAACAAAGAAGACCATCAGTTGGTTGATGAAGCGATTGAAAGAGTTGGGTTGACTGCCTTTACCGAGCGCTTTGTGAGTACCTTGTCTGGAGGTGAGCGTCAAAGAGCATGGGTGGCGATGCTACTTGCTCAGCAGAGCGAGTGTATCTTGCTTGATGAACCTACTTCAGCGCTAGATGTTGCTCATCAGTATGAGTTGCTCAAGCTGATACGAGAACTCAATAAGAGCCTAAAGCTGACGGTGATTATGGTGATACATGATGTCAACATGGCTGCCCGATTTAGTGACAGATTGGTCGCACTTAAAAGTGGAAAAATTGTTGTTGATGGGTCACCAGATAATGTCATGAACGAAGCGTCATTGACGGAAATCTATGGAATGCCACTCTCGACGTTCAAAGATCCAAACACCCAACAAATCATTAGCTACGTTAGATAACTTATTAAAGGATTATTATCGTGTTTACTCAATTTCGAATCGCCCATGTGACGGTCGCATTAGTGACTCTGTTGGCCTCTTTCTCATCAACCGCTGTGTTGGCTAAGAGCTATCAGCATGAGCTTGGCACTATTGAAATCAATGAGCCACCTAAACGTGTAGTTGTACTGGATTGGGCGCTTGCTGAGTCTGTGCTTGCCTTAGGTGTCAATCCAATCGCATCAGCGGATGTTAAAGGTTATCAAGATTGGGTTGGGTCACCAAACATGCCTAGCGATGTTACTGATGTCGGTTCACGCAGAGAGCCAAACCTTGAGCTAATCGCGAGCCTAAAACCTGACCTGATTTTGATGAGTGGGCATTTGGCTCCTGCTTACGAAAAGCTAAACGCGATCGCTCCGACTCTAGTAATGAGTATTTACAATGACAAAAAGCAGCCATATGAGAATGCTAAGTCCTTGGTTAGCACGCTAGGTGAAGTTTTCGATAGGGAAGACCAAGCGCAGCAGCTTGTTGATGAGACGAGTCAGAAACTGAGCCAAAATGGTCAACAGGTAGCAAAAATGACCAACGGTAAGCCTTTTATTATGGTGCGCTTTATCGGAGACAAGCACGTTCGCGTCCACAGTACTGGTTCGCTGATGAATGACACTATCTCGGCTATGTCGCTAGATAATAGCTGGCAAGGGCCAACCAACAGCTGGGGTTTTTCGTCAGCAAGTGTGGAACAGCTTGCTCAATACCAAGACAGTAATGTGCTTATCTTCGGCTCATTATCGGATGCCGAGCAAGCACAATTAAATGGTTCACCTTTGTGGGCGGCCATGGCGTTTTCTCGAGAAAACAGAGTTAAGATCGTACCGAAAGTGTGGACGTTTGGCAGCTTGGTCGCGATGCAGCGATTAAGTGACGAAGTAGTAACACAGGTTTCAACATTGGGTAAGCAGTAGGTTTTTAATGCAGTTAACAGCCCACAGAGATACAGCGCCGTTTGGTAAAATGGCGCTGTTTGTTTTTGTCAGCGCGTTCGCACTTATTTGGCTTTTCCAAAATGCGGTGCCTTATCGTTTGTCTTTTAGTGAGTGGCAAACGTATTTCTTTAGTCGTGATGACAGCGACTATCGTCAGCTCATTTTACACTTCACCTTTTTTCCACGTCTGGGTATGGCACTGCTGTGTGGTGCAGCGCTGGCGATTGCGGGCTGCTTGATGCAGCATTTGTTGCAAAATCCACTTGCCTCACCAACAACGCTAGGCGTGGCGGCGGGTGCCGAACTGGGTATGACCACAAGTTTACTTGTGGGTGTGGTTGGCGGCAGTGTCATTCAATATGCTTACGCATTTGGTGGAGGCATGATTGCAGCAAGTCTCGTGTTCTTGCTTACTGCCAAAAGGGGGTTTGCACCTCTGCAGATGGTCTTAGCGGGTATGGTTGTCACTTTGTTTCTAGGGGCAACCAACATGATGCTAAACGAGCAGCAGCTCAGCAGTTTATTCGTTTGGGGCGCTGGCGCGCTTGCCCAACAAGGCTGGGATAACTCTGTTTTGTTGCTTTGGGGATTAGCTGCTGTGCTTGCTTTAGTTCTTTTGATGCTAAGGCCTTTGTCTGCATTAGAGCTAGGCAGTGAGGTTGCAGAATCGGCAGGGGTCAACGTGGCCAGAATTCGAGTTTTTGGTCTCGGACTTTCTGTTGTGATTACATCTATCGTAGTGGCGACAGTTGGCGTTATTGGCTTTGTCGGTTTAGTGGCTCCAACCATAGCCAAAATGCTGGGCGCAAGAAAATTTGTTCAACGCGTACTACTCAGTGGCGTGGTGGGCGCACTATTGCTGCTTACTGCCGATTTGATCATTCAGCCATTTTCAGGCGTGTCCAGTGAACTACTACCAACAGGCGCCATGACCGCTCTGTTTGGTGCACCTTGTCTGTTGTGGTTGTTAACCAAACAAAAGTTTGCTTCAAGCTTTAAAGCAGAAGAAGTGACAAACAAGGTCTACAACCCTAAACCTTTTGCTTCGGTAGTTTTGTGTTTGACTCTGTTATTGGCCATTGTGACAACCTTGGCTTTGCTGTTAGGCCGTACACAAATCGGTTGGGGTTTTAGCACAGATCTGAGCATTTTAGATCTGCGCACGCCTCGCGTTCTTGGAGCGATTTTTGCGGGGTGTGGACTCGCACTCGCTGGCACTATGGTTCAGCGAATCACAGTTAACCCGATGGCAAGCCCAGAAGTAATGGGGATCAGTTCGGGTGCTGCACTTGCTCTTGTCCTTTGCGCGTGGTTTGGCTTCACTCCAACGCGAATCGAACAGATCCTTTATGGTGGTGTAGGCGCGGCCTTGGTCATGATTGTGATTTTGCAGTTTAGCAAGCGGTCTAATTACGCGCCCTCGCAGTTACTTCTGACTGGTATTGCGGTAAGTGCAGCACTTGATGCCATTCTTCGAGTCGCACTATCGTCAGGTCAAGATAATGTGCAAGCGCTGCTAACTTGGTTATCGGGCTCGACGTATCTAGCCAGTTATAATGATGTCCTCGCCCTAGGGCTTGGTATTGTGGTATTTGGCGGTGCGACCTACGCAGCGAGCCGTTGGTTGGATATATTGAATCTGGGCCAAGTCTCTGCTGTTTCGGTTGGCGTCAATACGAAACAAACTCGTTTGTTTTTGTTAGTCATGGCATCTTTACTCACGGCACTTTCTACACTTGTCATAGGGCCGCTCAGCTTTGTCGGATTGTTGGCATCTCATATCGCGAGAGCGCTTGGGCAATACAATGCGAAGAATCAGTTATTGGTCGCGTGTTTAGTGGGTTCGATCTTAATGGTGAGTGCGGATTGGCTTGGACGGACGATTTGGTTTCCGTGGCAGTTTCCGGCTGGACTGATGGCCTCGGTAGTGGGCGGTGCTTACTTCCTTTTGTTATTGAGAAAAGGGAACTAAAAAATACTTTATCAATGTTTAGTTACGGCACTACGTTTATATCTACTCTGTGTAAATAGTGGCGTGTTTCAATCAACTATCAATTCCACTATTAAACTCCAACAAAAAAGGTCCAGTTGAAACTAGACCTTTTTAAAGCATTATCATTAGTTGCGACGTGGACCGTTGCGCACCATGTCTTTGCCATTTTCATAGACATCTTGAGATACCCAGCGACCGAGTAGCAGTTCGTGTTTGTCACTCAGTACCGCAACAAATGGACGACCGTCAGAGTTTGAGGTCGCTAATGCAATACCTGCCACGCCTTGCAAACCCAACGCGCCGCTTTCAACTAAGATCAGGAATTGCTCTAGTTGTTCTAATGTTTCAATTACTTCGTTGTCAATGTTCATCGTTTTCTATCGCTTGACTGATATCATTGGTGGCGTACTCTACCTAAGTTAAACAGAGAAACCAACAATAGGCATAAAAACCGATGAAAAAAGTACTGGTTACTGGCTTCGAACCATTTGGAGGTGATGAGGTTAACCCGTCACTAGAGATCATCAAGCGGCTCTCGGGCGTGATGATTGAAGGCGGAGAGATTGTCACTTGCCAAGTACCTGTGACTCGATATGAGTCGATCGACTGCGTGTTAAGTGCTATTGCCGAGCATCAGCCGAGTGTGGTGATAAACCTCGGAGTAGGGGCAGGACGAACTGCCATCACTCCTGAGCGTGTTGCGATCAATATTGATGATTTTCGTATTGTCGATAACGCGGGTAACCAACCTATAGATGAACCTATCGTAGCGCATGGTTCTAACGCTTACTTCTCAACCTTGCCCATCAAAGCCATTACTCAAGCTTTGCAGAATAACGGTATTGCTTGTGAAGTGTCTAATAGCGCCGGTACTTTCGTCTGCAATCATTTATTTTATGGACTGCAACATCATTTAACAGGGCAGCCGATTGCTCAAGGCTTCATCCATGTTCCTTTGATGAAACAAGCGGATGAACGAACTGCTTCCCCTTCGATGCTACTTGAGGACATGGTCAGGGGGATTATGCTTGCAGCAGAGGTTTGTTTGCAGGTTGAACAGGATATTAAATATGAGTCGGGTCAGATTTGTTAAACCCAACAATCTGATTGGGGTAAAGAGCATACGTCAGACGCTTTATAAACTTATTTTCACTGCCAATTAATAATTCGTATCCACAGTTGCTGCAGATATAATATTCTTTGACTCCTAAAAGCTTCATTACTCGAGTTCGTCTTTGACGTTGTAAGCGGACGCCATGTTCACACATGCTGTTACTCCATTTTATCATTGTAGTGTGATGTGGGTTCCAAAACTACTAGTGAAATGGAGCGTACTCAATACTGTCTCAGATGAGTATTTTGCTCTGTGATATCAAGTTAATAAATAATTACAAATTAGCATCCTGTTTATTTGGGGTTAGCTAAATCTCGCTTTGATATTAGCGTCTACTGCTGATCTTTGAGCCTTGCCATATAGTAGGTGGAGATATACTCGCCATCTCTAAATGCGGAACACAGAGCTTCCCCTTCGATATCAAAACCGTATTTTGAATAAAGAGCGATAGCGGCTTTGTTATCAGTGTTTACTTCAATATGTAGCCTGAGTAGGTTGAGCCAGTTATCTGCGAGATCTAACACAGTTTCGATCAACTGACTGCCTACTCCCATGCCGTGGTAGTCATCATGAACGGCAAGACCAAAGGTAGCACTGTGCTTCAGTCTTGGGCGCTGTGATTGAGTCAATGCGATATTGCCGACAATTTTGCCATCCAATTCTGCTACGTACGAATAGACTCCAACCGGGATATTGTTGAGTCGCTCTTGCCAGAACGCGAGGGTTGTGTGGGGTAAATGCAGTGTTTCCCGCATGGCTTTTGGTTGCAAAAAGAGGTCTCGCAAACCTTCAGCATCTTTTGGCTCAGTAGGTCGAATAGATACGTTCATCGACGGCTCCGCTATTGTCTTTATATGTGGGTATTGGGTATCGATGTTATTGGATACTTGATTATATAACTAATTGAATTTTCTTATTGTAGCAAGCGATTTATCGACGTAGGTGTGGTTAGTGTCGCGATTCGAAAGTAATGGACACTAAGGCATGATCTGAGCCCACATCATCGACACCAAACCTAGGGTTAACAATGTGCTTATCGGTAAGCTGATACTCGATGAGTTCGTACATTGAGTGCTCGTATTCAGGGACGAATTCACTAGAGACCAATATGTGGTCAATGCGCTGTCCTAATTCACCATAGTAGTGGCTGCGAGGTGGCTTGATAGCATCTTGATCTCGAACGGGTGTGCCCTGGGGTATCAGCTTCCAGCTGTCGTGGAAGTAATAGGGAGCGATTGCAGCGCGGGAATCACGTCTGCGATGGCGCTGATGTGCGCGAAAGGGAGCAAACTCATCAGCGTTGAGCACATTATTAAAGTCACCAAGCAAAATGAAAGGGCGCTTTGCTTCGCGTTTATGACCTACGATTTGAGCATGCAGTGATAGGGCTTCTTGCTGACGAAGTTGAGTGGAGAGTGCAGAGCCTGTTAGCTCTTTTAACCATTCAGTGACGTTGTCACCTGAGTCTTCACCCTCTATGGTCGCTCGCTTAGATTTTAAGTGTACGTTGATAAGATCAAAGTCGCCGAGTCCTTGGATCGATAAGGAGACATGCAGAGGTGGTCGACTAAATTCACCGCTAAATGGCTCGCATAGAGCAAGGTTGGCGTGCCTACTCATTGGAAAGCGTGAGGCAAACGCCAATGAAGGCTTGGAATAGATGTAATCGGCTTCAATCGCAGGGAGTTGGTTATACTCAAAGAATTCATAGCCAAGCTCTGCGGTGAGGGCACGCAGCGCTTCTATAGAAAACACTTCTTGAAAAGCTATGATGTCACTGCCTAGTTCACGCAATGTGTTCTTCAACCAAGTGGTTTTCTGCTGCCACTGCTTTTCGGAGTAAATGTTTTCCATCTCATAGAAAGCGAAGGGCGGCTCAACAAAATTACATAAGTTGCAGGTGGTGACTTTCAATGTATTTATTTGTGTCAAAGTATTAGACTCCTTTACAGCTTATGCCTGTCACATTGTTTCAGGTCGTCAGTGAGCATATAAGAATAACGCTTTCAAAGGAATCATCATGTCTCAAGCAAAAACCGAACCTGCTTGGCAAACGCCGCGGAACTTTCTCATTATTATATCGATTATAGTGCCCATCGCTTTTTCCAGTTGGATGGCACTGCTCAATAACTTTGTTATTGAAAAAGCTAACTTTGACGGCTCAGATATCGGACTGCTGCAGAGCGTACGTGAAATTCCTGGGTTTTTAGCGTTTACGACGGTCTTTGTCCTACTGTTCATTCGTGAGCAAAAATTCATGATCATATCGCTGCTACTGCTGACTACGGGCACCGCGATAACAGGCTTGTTCCCATCGGTGGCAGGGTTGCTCATTACGACACTGATCATGTCTACTGGCTTTCACTACTTTGAGACCCTTAAACAATCGCTTTCCTTACAATGGCTCAGCAAGGAAGAGGCGCCTGAGGTGTTGGGTAAGCTTATCTCAGTGGGCGCATTGGCCTCGCTTTTGACCTACGCAGGTCTTTGGGTGATGGTTGAGGTTTTCAAGCTCGACTACGTGTGGGTTTACGGTATTTCTGGCGGTGTTGGTTTTGTTTTGGTGCTGTTTATCGCTTTTGCATTCCCTCAATTTAAAACAGATACCCCTCAAACCAAGAAGCTTGTGCTTAGGAAGCGGTATTGGCTCTACTACGCCCTGACGTTTATGAGTGGTGCACGACGTCAGATTTTTACGGTATTCGCGGGCTTTTTGATGGTCGAGAAGTTTGGTTACAGCGTGTCGGATATCACCTTGCTGTTCTTGATTAATTATCTGTTTAACTTTTTATTCGCGAAAAAGATTGGCCGATTTATTGGTATCGTTGGTGAACGTAAGGCGCTGATGGTGGAGTACGTAGGACTGATTTTCGTGTTCGTAGGCTATGGCTTAGTACAAACCGCCGAATGGGCAGCCGCGCTGTATGTGATTGATCACCTGTTCTTTGCACTAGCGCTGGCTATCAAGACTTACTTCCAAAAGATTGCTGATCCGGCCGATATGGCCTCGACTGCTGGGGTGTCGTTTACGATTAACCACATTGCCGCGGTAGTGATTCCGGTGTCGTTTGGTTTTATTTGGCTGATTTCACCGTCGAGTGTGTTTTACATTGGAGCTGCAATGGCGGCTGTGTCGTTGGTGTTGTCGTTGAATATTCCGAAGAAGCCGGAAGAAGGGAATGAGGTTCGGGTTTTGAAGTGGGGTTGATGGTAACTGGTATATCATTTGCTGTGAGTTCAACGTTTTAGACCCCCTCTAGCTCCCCCTATATTAGGGGGAGAACAGTAGGCTCGTTCCTATCGTCACATCGCTCTATGTTTTAGGTGAGGCGACGCGCAGCGAGCCTGTTGCTCCTCCCCTTTATAAGGGGAGGCCGGGAGGGGTAAATTTCGATGAACTTAACAAAGTAAGCTCACTACATTTTAAACATCAAACCGATCCGCATTCATAACCTTGACCCAAGCAGAGACAAAGTCACAAACAAACTTCTCATTAGCATCATCACATGCATAGACTTCAGCCACTGCGCGAAGCTGTGAATTAGAGCCAAACACAAGATCAGCACGTTTCGCTTTCCATTTCTGACTGCCCGACGCACGGTCAAAGCCACCAAACTCAGTCGCGTCATCGTTGGTTGGACGCCATTCAGTGCCCATATCCGTCAAGTTAACGAAGAAGTCGTTGGTGAGTTGGCCTTTACGGTCAGTTAGAACGCCAAAGTCGCTGTCACCATAGTTTGCGCCTAGTACGCGCAGACCACCGATCAACACCGTCATTTCTGGAGCAGTTAGCGTTAGTAGTTGAGCTTTATCTAGCAGTAGCTCTTCTTCAGACACACTAAATGCTTTCTGACTGTAGTTTCTAAAGCCATCAACAAGTGGCTCAAGTACAGCAAATGATTCAGCATCAGTCTGAGATTCGAGTGCATCGGTACGACCTGCGGCAAATGGGACGTCTACTGAAATACCTGCGTCTTTCGCAGCCTTTTCGATGGCCGCGTTACCACCAAGAACGATAAGGTCTGCAATTGACACTGGCTTACCAAATTCAGCTTGAATACGCTCATAGATATCTAATACACGACTCAGCTGCTCTGGTTGGTTGACTTCCCAGTAGCGTTGAGGGGCGAGACGAATACGCGCACCGTTTGCGCCGCCGCGATAGTCAGAACCACGGAATGTCGATGCCGATGACCAAGCGGTGTAAACCAGTTCAGACACTGATAGTCCAGAAGCTATAATACTCGCTTTCAATGTCGCTGCATCTTCAGAGCTGATAGGCGCAGACGTTGAAGCTGGAACTGGATCTTGCCAGATCAAGTCTTCGCTAGGCACTTCTTCACCTAGGTAACGAGCTTTAGGTCCCATGTCGCGGTGGGTTAGTTTAAACCAAGCGCGAGCAAAGGCGTCGGCGAACTCATCTGGATTCCTGTGGAAGCGCTTAGAGATCTCACCGTAGATCGGATCCATACGCATCGCCATATCGGCGGTTGTCATCATAGTGGTAACGCGCTGAGAAGCGTCGTGTGCTTTTGGTGCCATGTGCTCTTCAGTGACACCCACTGGAACCCATTGCCAAGCGCCAGCTGGGCTCTTTACGAGATCCCAATCGTAGCCAAGCAACATATCGAAGTAGCCGTTATCCCACTGGATAGGGTTTGGTGTCCAAGCACCTTCAATACCACTGGTCGTAGTGTCGTCACCTTTACCGCTGCCGAAATCGTTACGCCAGCCAAAGCCCATTTCTTCCATTGGTGCTGCTTCTGGCTCTGGTCCCATCAGTTCAGGGTCGCCTGCACCGTGTGACTTACCGAAGGTATGACCGCCTGCTACTAGCGCAACTGTTTCCTCATCATTCATGCCCATACGAGCAAAGGTCTCACGAATGTCGCGGCCAGATGCGAGCACACTTGGATCGCCATTCGGGCCTTCTGGGTTTACATAGATAAGACCCATTTGTACCGCCGCAAGAGGATTTTCAAGTTCGCGGTCACCAGAGTAACGTTTGTCACCCAACCACTCGCTTTCCATACCCCAGTAAACGTCTTCTTCTGGTTCCCAAATGTCTTCGCGGCCGCCACCGAAACCAAAGGTTTTTAGACCCATGGATTCGATAGATACGTTGCCAGCAAGAATAAATAAATCAGCCCAAGAGAGGCTTTGGCCGTATTTTTTCTTCACTGGCCAAAGTAGACGGCGGGCTTTGTCTAGGTTGCCGTTATCAGGCCAGCTGTTAAGAGGTGCAAAGCGCTGGTTACCTGTATTACCGCCTCCGCGACCGTCAGCGGTACGGTAGGTACCGGCGGCGTGCCAAGCCATACGAATCATAAATGGACCGTAGTGATCGTAGTCGGCTGGCCACCAATCTTGAGAATCGGTCAGGATATGTTCAATGTCTTGTTTAACTTGCTTCAGATCGAGGTTTTTGAAGGCTTCCGCATAATTGAAGCTTTCGTGATGAGGATTTCCTTTACGATCGTTTTGATGAAGGATTTTCAGATTGAGTTGGTTTGGCCACCAATCCAAGTTTTGCGTACCACGACCACCAACACGAGTATTACCACCATGCATGACAGGACATTTGCCTTGAGACATATTCTTTTCGCTTTCCATATTCGACTCCAGTTTACGAACAACGCGATCCAAACGATGATTTCAGAATCATCCAAGTTAATGGGTGAGTTTCTGATAATCAGCGGGTTAATTGAACTCTATGTAACAGTAGTTGGAAATGATGGGGTTTGATCTAAATCAATTGTGAAATAAGATAACCTTTCATTTACATAGATTTACACAAAGTAACTTCTATGCGTAGGAATAAGCTTACCAATTAATGTGTTACAGAGATGATTGAGTTTGAAAATGCAAATAAAAAGGGATGCCTGCTGAGTGGCATCCCTTTTGGATTCTCATTGAATTTGCTAACGAGTGTTAAGCAACCACAATGAAGAATAGAGTAGTAACAACAATACCGATAAGCGCGTATGGGAACTGCGTCTTAGCGTGCTGCATCGCAGTACAGCCAGACCCTTGCGCAGAGAGTACCGTCGAATCACTGAAGAAGCATGAATGACTGCCCGCCGCTGAAGCTGATAGCATTGCAGCGATGGTCAGGTGCAATGGCACGCCCAACTGGTCTGCAAGTGGCAGAATTATAGGCATGGCAACAGCAAACGTACCCCAAGAAGAAGAAGAGGCAAATACTAGACCACCAGTGATGATGAAAATCAGTGCAGGAAAGTATTGTGCAGAGAGGTAAGGTGCAACTGATTCTATTACAAACTCGGTAAGTCCTAGGGAGTCATTTACGCTTTTTAGCATAAAGCCGCCTACAACTGTAGCGAGGGGAATGAGCATGACTTTTACACCATCAAAGACGGAATCAAATAGTTCGTTCATTGAGACGAGTCTTTGGAAGCCATATAGACAAAGTGTAAAGACAATCGCAACAGCTACGCCAGCAAGTAGGTCGATACCATAAAACCATGTAGCACCAACTAGCACAACCATCGGCATGATGAAGTTGATCAGGCCCATTACTGGTGATGTAGTCTGTGGCGCCTCTCCAGAGAACTCAATATCTTGAGCACCATCTGGTTTTACTTGACCATTTTGAGCACGCTCTTCAGCTTGCTTCATTGAACCAAGGTTAGGAATTTTATCTAGTGCAACTAAAATAACGATAGCAAGTGTAATCCAGCCATAAGCCATATAAGGAATTGCAGAAATATACGCCTCAATACCCGACCCTTCATCAGTTGCACCATTAGCTTCTAGCAGAGAGCTAAAGAAAATGGCCCATGTTGAAATTGGTACCAGAATACAGATTGGAGCTGCAGTTGAGTCAACAAGGTAGGCTAGCTTTTCACGAGAGATCTTATACCCGTCGGTAACCTTTTTCATTGATGAGGAAATCGCAATGGCGTTCAAGTAGTCATCAATAAAGATGATTAGGCCAAGAACGAAGGTCATAAGCATCGACTGTTTGCGGCTCTTCACCTTACTAACTAACATATTACTAAAGCTAAGAATACTGCCGCCTTTCTCGAGCATGGCAATGAGTCCACCCATTAATGCACAGACCAAAATGATCCATGCAATGGTCCCGTCCATCATGACATCCATTGAGATGCCGATAAACTTTTCTACAACTTGGGTTGGGTCAAGTAGTAAAACCCCTGCAATGGTCCCTGCTACAAGAGCCTCTACTGTCCTATGGGTTGTTAAGGCAAACACTAGCACGAGTGTCGTCGGCAATAGGCTAAGCCACCCGTACGCGTCCCCTTCTACGTGACTAAGACCTAAAGCGGTAAACCCAATTAATACGCTAGCTACAAGCGCGGTTACAAATAAGTGCTTATTCCCCGATTTCCTTGGTGGGGTTAGTACACCAGATTTCGTTGTCATAATTTCCTTCCTTTGGCTATGCAGAGTGAAGCATCCAGTCGATCTCAAGCGGGGTAATGATGCGCTCAAATTCGGCCAGTTCACTTTGTTTACAAGCGAGATACATATCAATAAAGTCCTGGGAGAAATACGTGCCTAACTCACTGTTATCCAGTTGCGTTAGGGCATCGGACATGCGTGTTGGCAGGTCGATGGCATTTTCACTTAGGGCTGGTGGACACTGTTCTTGGGTATAGTTATCACTCGCTAATACTGCTGAAAGTACTACGGCAGCGAGAATGTAAGGGTTAACATCCGCACCAGCGATGCGGTGTTCGATGCGACGGTTTTTACCATCGCTAATCGGTACGCGAAGCGCCACTCCTCGGTGGTTCTCACCCCAATCCGCACGTGTTGGTACATAAGCACCGGGTACAAATCGACGGTAAGAGTTCACGTTCGGGCAGAGTAGCGCCATTGCGTCCGGAATTTGGGATAACATCGCTGCCATTGTTTGGAAAAACAATGGACTTGCTGAGTCATCCTCATTATTAGTAAATAGGTTGTCGCCTTGCTCGTTGATGAGGCTGATGTGCATGTGTTGACCGTTCCCTGCTTCTTCGAGGAAAGGTTTCGCCATAAAGGTGGCATCAAAACCATGCTTGTGAGCGATTTGCTTGATTAGGCGTTTCGAAAAGACGATTTCATCGCAAACACGCAATACGTCTTTAGAGTGATTGAAGTTAATTTCAAACTGACCTGGTGCGGATTCAGAAAGTGCACCTGCAGTGTTTAGACCTTGGTCTGCTGCAGCGGCGTTCAGTTCTGATAGAAAGTCTGCATAGTCATCAAGGCCGTCGACATCATAAACCTCTGTGTCACGTTCTCTCTTATTCTTGGTTGGGTTGATAGCGGTTTGCAGCTCCCCATTCTCTCCGCGTACTTTATCGATCAGATAGAATTCAAGTTCTAGCGCCACGACCGGGAACTGATTTCGGCCGTGTAGGGTATCCACCATGCGTTCAACAATATTGCGGATGAATAGACGATGAGGTGTTTTGCCGTCATCTTCCATCATGGAAAGCAATACCTGACCCGTCCCGTCTTTCGCTGTTGGTAAGAGTGTTCCAGAAACAGGGAAGCAAAGGTTATCGGGTTCACCGAGGTCTTCACCCAATCCTGCTGATTCAACAACGGCGCCTTTGGTATCTAGAGTAATAGTAGAGAGGGGGAGGGCGACACCTTTCGCGAGCTTTTCAAGCGCGTCTACTGGGATGCGTTTGCCGCGAGGCGTGGCGTTCAGATCGGTAAATATAACGTCAACATACTGAATTTCTGGCCAGTTTTGTCGAAAATTTTTAACTTCCTGTAAATAGGTATCCATCTTTACTACTCCTAGTGACCCTGTCTGACTGGCGCTAATTGATGCGGTGTTTAACAAATTGAACACAATAACCATTAGCAAATGAGGGTTTTTGGCTGAATTGTAAGTTTAAATTATTGTTTTTATTGTATTTTGTTTAAGTTGGTGATTATTTTAACCGTGTTAAACGTTAACTAATTTGTAACAGTTGATCGGCTTTTGCTCAATATATCGAGCGAAATAAGTGCTTTTTTTGACCAAAATAGAGATCAAAATCACGCTTTGGAATCTATTTTGAACACTACTGTTGATAATTATGTACGTGGGTTGTACGGTTTTTGTTAAATAAATCGAACGTGGGTGTGACAATGTCTGAGATAAGAAAACCAATAATAGGACTCGTAAGCTGTAAGAAAGAGCTCGCTGGCTATCAAATACAGGCATTGAATGAGTTCTACCTGCAAGCGGTGAAAGATTTTGGCGGTACACCCATCATTCTGCCATCAGCTATAGAAGCGGATGAATTGGATAGAGTGTTGGCTGTGTGTGACGGGCTGCTGTTCCCAGGAAGTCACTCCAACGTAGCACCACACCGTTATAACGGTAGTCACGAAGAGAAAAAGAAAGATGAAGCACGTGATGAACTGTCTATTCAACTGATTCGTCGTGCAATTGATATGAACATTCCATGTTTGGGTATCTGTCGCGGCTTCCAAGAGATGAACGTGGCACTGGGTGGTAGCTTAGATCCGGCGGTACATGAGTCAGGCTATCAAGATCACCGTGAAAATGAGTCAAAAGACTTTGCTGAGAAATACGCACCCGCTCACCCGGTATTTGTAGAGGGTGACGGAGTCTTTAAACAGTGGTTGGCGAATGCCAAGTGGGAAGATACCAGTAAGTTTGACGTTAACACGCTTCACAACCAAGGCATTAAACAACTTGGATCAGTATTAAAAGTGGAAGCAAAAGCACCGGATGGTCTTATAGAAGCGTTTAGCTTGCCGGGGCAAAAATACTTTGTTGGCGTGCAGTGGCACCCAGAATGGGAAGCAAAACACAATCATTTCTCACAAATTTTGTTTAAAGAATTTATTATGTCAGCTTCCCAGTAATTTAGAGGCTGAATGCATGGACAACCACCAGATTGGTAAAAATATTGCTCAACTAAGAAAAGAGCGCGGACTTTCACAACGAGAACTGGCAGAGCGAGCGGGCATCACACATAGCGCTATCTCATCCATTGAAAATGCCAAAGTGAGTCCTTCGGTGAGTTCTCTGCAAAAAATAGTGAACGTTTTTACCTTGTCGCTTTCGGAGTTTTTTACTCTCGAGCAGCAAGAAAACAAAGAAGTAAAGGTTGTGATTAAGCCGGAAGACTTGATTGAAATTGGTAGCGAAACGGTATCAATGAAACTCGTCAACAATGGTAGCAACAAACAAGAAATTGGATTTTTGATAGAGGAATACGCTCCCCAAAGCACCACTGGAGCGTCCAATATTAAGCATGACGGAGAGGAAGTCGGCACCGTATTAAGCGGTGAAGTCGAACTAGAGTACAACGGTGAAACCTATCAGATTAAAGAAGGTGAATCTTATGTTATCGACACGACTATCCCACATAAATTTACTAATTACTCCGATAAGGCTTGCAGAATGATAAGTGCTCATACACCGAAAGCATTCTAGCGCCTTGAGGTAACCAAGGAGAGCGTATGAAAACGCAACAACAATGGATTGAACAACGAGAAGCGCAGGTGATTGAACAGCGCGCTTTTCTTAACGGCGAATATACAGCCGCTGTGGATGAGACGACACTTGAAGTGGTCAACCCTGCCACTGACGAGATCATCGCAAACATTGCTCGCTGCAAATCTGCCGACGTCGATCTTGCCGTTGAATACGCGAAACGAGCCTTTAAGAAAGGCGACTGGAGCCAAAGTTCTCCAGCACATAGAAAATCTGTACTAACCAAGTTTGCAGATCTTATTGATGAGAACGTTGAAGCGTTAGCCCTTCTTGAAACCCTTGATACAGGAAAACCTATTTCTCACAGTGTCTCAACCGACATCCCGGGCGCCGCTAAATCCATTCGTTGGTACGCAGAGGCTATCGACAAAGTATATGGTGAAGTTGCGCCAACCGAAAAAGACGTTCACGCGTTTGTTTCTCATCAAGCTATCGGTGTGGTAGCCGCTGTAGTTCCTTGGAACTTCCCTTTGTGGATTGGCTGTTGGAAACTCGGCCCTGCGCTAGCAGCAGGGAACAGCGTGATTCTGAAGCCCTCTGAAAAGTCTTCTTTGACGGCCATTTTCTTAGGCGAGCTTGCGAATGAAGCGGGGATCCCTGCGGGCGTCTTCCAAGTCATTACGGGCTTTGGGCATGAAGCGGGTGAAGCACTTGCTCGTCACAACGGGGTTGATTGTATTGCCTTTACAGGCTCAACACGTGTCGCTGGTCATCTTATGATCGCATCTGGTGAGACTAACTTGAAACGTGTTTGGGCAGAAGCGGGCGGCAAGAATGCCAACATCGTCTTTGAAGATTATGCCGATCTTGATGGTGCGGCCGCTGAAACGGCTGCTGGCTGTTTCTACAACCAAGGCGAAGTATGCGTGGCGGCCACTCGACTGCTAGTGCATGAAAGCATCAAAGATGCATTTGTCGACAAAGTGATTAGCGCTGCACAACGTTTCATGCCCAAAGATCCGATGGATCCGACTTCTTCAATGGGCGCACTGATTGACCGCGAGCACAAAGCCAAAGTATTGGATTACGTCAAACTTGGCGAGCAGGCAGGCGCGGTTGTGCGCTGTGGCGGCGATGTTGAAGGAAAAGGTGCGTTCGTCGAACCGATTATCCTAGACAATGTAGATAACCAAATGCGCGTTGCTCAAGAAGAAATTTTTGGCCCAGTGCTTTGCGTTATACCTTTCAAAACCGAACAAGAAGCCATTGCTATCGCCAACGACTCTCAATATGGTCTGGGCGCTGCGCTATGGAGTGACAACATCAATCGCGTACATCGAGTCGCTAAGCAATTAGAGGCGGGATCTGTGTGGGTGAACAACTACAACGAGGGCGATATGACCGTCCCATTCGGTGGATTCAAGATGAGTGGTAACGGACGCGACAAGTCCATCCATGCTATTGAAAAATTTACTGAAACCAAAACAACCTGGATTCGTCTTCACCGTTAAGACCGACGCTGTAATTACAAGGAATAGAATGATGAATAAACATACAGATTCATACTACGCTCACTCGATCCTAAATGTAAGTGAGTACCCACAACTGCAAGACAATATTGAATGTGATGTTTGCGTGGTTGGTGCCGGTTTCTCGGGCTTGTCGTCTGCACTGCATCTAGCCGAGAAAGGCTTCAAGGTTGTAGTACTTGAGAATGCCAAAGTAGGCTTTGGCGCGACGGGTCGTAACGGTGGTCAAATTGTAAATAGCTACAGTCGCGATGTGGATGTGATTGAAAGCCGTTATGGCGAAAAACAAGCGAAAGCTCTGTGCGATATGATCTTTGAAGGTGGAGACATCATTCGTGGTCTAATCGACAAACACAATATCGATTGTGATTTTAAACAAGGCGGCATGTTCACAGCACTGAACAGCAAACAGATGAAAGGCCTTGAAGAGCATAAAAAGCATTGGGAACGCTACGGCAACGATAAGCTAAGTCTACTTGATGCGAATGAAGTCGAAGCGACAGTAGGCACAAAAGCGTACAAAGGCGCACTACTAGACATGAGTGGTGGCCACATCCACCCACTAAAATTGGCGTTGGGCGAAGCGGCAGCCATCACCGCTCTCGGTGGACAAATCTTTGAGCAATCCGGCGTGACACGCGTGGAGAAAGGCGTAAACCCTGTTGCTCACACAGAAAAAGGCAGCGTAAAAGCCAAGTACATTGTCCTAGCAGGCAACGCGTATTTGGGCGGTTTGGCACCAAACATCAGTAATAAAGCGATCCCTTGTGGTACTCAAGTTGTAGCTACCGAGCCGCTATCAGAAGCGATGTTGAAAGACATCTTGCCATCAGATTACTGTGTTGAAGACTGTAACTATCTGTTGGATTACTTCCGCCTAAGTGCAGATAAGCGTCTGCTGTTTGGGGGTGGCGTAGTATACGGTGCACGTGACCCAGAAAATATTGAAGCCTTGATTCGTCCGAAGATGGAAAAGATCTTCCCGCAACTCAAGGGTATCGGTATCGATTACAAGTGGACTGGCAACTTCCTACTTACCTACTCACGCATGCCGCAGTTTGGCTCGTTTGACGACAATATCTATTACTTGCAAGGCTACAGTGGTCATGGCGTAACGTGTACTCATCTTGCTGGTAAATTGCTCGCTGAGGCTCTTTCGGGTCACGCTGAACGCTTTGATGCTTTTGCAGACCTTACCCATGTTACTTTTCCAGGTGGTCGTCATTTTGCGATTCCGTTTACGGCAATGGGTGCGGCCTACTATACCTTACGCGACAAACTCGCAATCTAATTCCAAGAAGATACATAAATACCACTAGACAAAAAGAAGTGCCTGCAAAGACGGGCACTCAGTCAGCCCTTAGATGATAAGAGATAAAGGAAGATCCTATGAGTAAAGTAGTTAAATTTGCTGCCCTTCAGTTGACTAAAACTTGGGACCTAGATGCAAACCTAGAAAAGATTAAAAACGCGATTCGTGAAGCATCGGCAAACGGCGCAAATGTGATTGTGCCCCAGGAGCTCATGGCTGCCCCTTATTTCTGTAAAAAACAAGAATCGAAATACTTCGAGCTTGCTGAAGAAACTGACAACTGTCGTCTGATTAAAGAGCTTAGTGCTTTGGCAAAAGAGTTGAACGTTGTTATTCCTGTGAGCTATTTCGAAAAAGCCGGCAATACCTTTTTCAACTCGCTAGTGATGATCGATGCCGATGGCTCTGTACTTGAGAACTACCGTAAGTCACACATTCCAGACGGCCCAGGTTACAGCGAAAAGTACTACTTTAGCCCTGGCGATACCGGCTTCAAAGTGTGGAAAACCCAATTTGGCACCTTCGGTGCTGGCATTTGCTGGGATCAATGGTTCCCAGAGCTTGCTCGTAGCCTAGTGCTAAGTGGTGCAGAAGCCATTTTCTACCCAACGGCCATTGGTTCAGAGCCGCAAGACCTGACGCTGGATTCCAAAGATCACTGGCAGCGTACTATGCAGGGACACTCTGCGGCGAATCTAGTGCCAGTGATTGCGTCTAACCGTGTGGGTGTTGAAACGGATGATGGTATTGAGACAACGTTCTATGGATCATCATTCATCACGGATCATACTGGTGGCAAACTTGCTGAAGCACCACGTGAAGGCGAAGCGATCATATATGCGGAAATCGACCTTCAAGAAACGACAAAGGCGCGTCACGCTTGGGGTTTGTTCCGTGACCGTCGCCCGGATCTATACCAAGACATTCTTAACCTAGCGAAGTAGTGAGGTGAACGATGAAACTCACCACAACACCAAAACAAGACGGTTTCTTCTTTCCGGCTGAGTTTGAGCCGGTAAGAGAAGTTTGGCTGGCTTGGCCTGAACGCCGCGATAACTGGCGAGACAAGGCAAAGCCAGCGCAGAGAACCTTCGCCAAAGTAGCCAACGCGATATCCGATGTCGTTCCAGTGTCCGTTGCCGTGAGCAGCGCTCAGTATGAAACTGCTCGGGCTATGCTCGACCGCTCCGTAAAGCTGGTGGAGATGGCCTTCAATGACTCTTGGATGCGTGATATTGGTCCGACAGTGGTGGTGAATGCTAAGGGTGATAGGCGCGGCGTGAGTTGGCAGTTCAATGCTTGGGGTGGTGAGTTCAACGGTCTTTATGATGATTGGAGTGATGACGACAAGGTTGCTGCTGCGGTGTGTGATGTTATGGGACTTGATCACTATCGTGCCCCGTTCGTCCTAGAAGGAGGTGCTATTCACACTGATGGTGAAGGCACTCTGTACACCACAGAAGAGTGTTTGCTGAGCCCAGGACGTAATCCATCACTCAACAAGACCCAGATTGAAGCCAAATTGAGTGAATATCTCGGTATCGAAAAAGTGGTTTGGCTACCTAAAGGGTTGTTTAACGATGAAACTGATGGTCATGTCGACAACCTTATTCATGTCGTTGCGCCGGGTAAGGTGGTATTGAGCTGGACAGATGATCCATTTGATCCACAGTACACTTTATCTAGGGAAGCCCTTTCAGCGCTGAAAACGCAAACGGATGCTAAAGGACGCGCCATTGAAGTCATCAAGGTGCCGTTGCCTGGACCACTATACTACTCTCATGAAGAAGCATCAGGTGTTGATGTCAGTGATGGTATGAACCGCCAAGCGGGAGAACGTTTAAGTGCATCTTACGCTAACTTTTTGATGGTTAATGGTCATGTCTTTCTGCCGCTATTAGACAGTGAGTATGACAGGATCGCGATAGAGATTTTGGCCGAAGCACTACCTGATTATCAAATTGTTGGTATTCAGACACGCGAGGTGTTGTTAGGTGGCGGCAACATACATTGTATTACTCAGCAGATACCAGCTTAGAGCTCTGCCTACTGATTCACTCTATTTACAAACAATAATGGCTGCTCAATAGGAAGCGAGCCATGGAAGCAAAAGGATTCACCATGCAGCAAATTGACAACAAAAGCCTATTGGCGTTTATGGTGACAGCAGCCGACAACGCTGTTGAAGTAACCAACCCTGCAACCGAAGAGACAGTGGGTTTTGCGCCGCGCTCAAGTGATGCAGAAGTGATGGACGCCATTGAACGAGCGCACGTGGCACAAAAAGAATGGGCAAAGGTGCCTGCAAAAACGCGTGCCGGTATGCTTAACCGCTGGTTCCAGCTGATTCTAGAGAACAAAGATGACCTTGCTCGTATCATGACGATGGAGCAGGGCAAACCACTCGCAGAAGCGGCAGGTGAAGTGCTGTATGGCGCGAGCTTTATTGAGTGGTTCGCGGAAGAAGCGAAACGTACTTACGGCGATACGATCCCAGGTCCAACGGCCGATAAGCGAGTCGTGACTATCAAGCAACCAATTGGCGTTGCTGTTGCTATCACTCCTTGGAACTTCCCAATCGCAATGATCACGCGTAAAGCGGGTCCTGCTCTTGCGGCAGGTTGTAGCTTTGTGGTGAAGCCGTCTGACTCGACACCACTGTCTGCGTTCGCCATCGTGCAACTGGCTTACCAAGCGGGTATTCCACAAGACGCTCTGCAAGTGGTTCTGGGCGAAAGCTCACGCAAAATTGGCGCGATCTTTACCTCTCATCCTCTGATCAGAAAGCTCTCGTTCACAGGCTCTACGCAAGTAGGCAGTGTATTGATGGCGCAGTCTGCGAAGGACATCAAGCGCACGTCGATGGAGCTAGGTGGCAACGCACCATTTATCGTTTTTGACGATGCGGATATTGATGCAGCGGTACAAGGTGCAATGGCGTCTAAGTTCCGTAATGCAGGCCAAACGTGCGTTTGCGCTAACCGTTTCTATGTTCATAGCAAAGTTTACGACGAGTTTGTCGTTAAGTTTGATGCAGCAGTTCAGCGACTCAAGATTGGCAACGGTCTTGATGAAGGCGTTAGCATTGGTCCCGTGATTAATGAAAGTGCAAAACAGGGTATCCAAGCTCTGATTGATCGTGCTATTGAGCAGGGGGCAACACCTGTCACGCCGCTTGAATCTCTTGAAGGCAACTTTATGCAACCTGTGGTGCTAAAAGATGTGTCTCATAGTATGGATATCGTTCAAGAAGAGATCTTTGGCCCAGTTGCACCAGTGATTCGTTTTGATACGGATGAAGAGCTGATTGAGATGGCTAATGACACCATTTATGGTCTAGCAAGTTACTTCTACAGCCAAAACATTCATCGCGTATGGAAAGTGGCGGAAGCACTGGAATATGGCATGGTCGGCATAAATGAAGGCATTATTTCTACTGAGGTTGCACCATTTGGTGGTGTGAAACAATCAGGTATTGGCCGTGAAGGCGCGAAGCAAGGTATTGACGAGTATATGGACGTCAAATATCTCTGCTTTGGTGGCAATTAATTAGCGATAACGAATAAAGGACTGAACAATGAAAAATCAACAACTGCACGAAAGAAGAAGCAAAGTTATCGCTCAAGGCATGGGCGCACTTTACCCACTGTATGTAGAGAAGGCTGAAAATGCCCATGTATGGGATGTCGATGGCAACAAATACATCGATTTCGCAGCGGGTATCGCAGTAACCAACACGGGTCATTCTCACCCACGCATTACAGAAGCGGTGAAAGCGCAGATTGAAAACTTCTCTCATACCTGTGCCATGGTGACGCCATATGAATCGTTTGTGGAGCTGGCTGAAAAACTGACTGAGCTTGCGCCGGGTGACACTGAGAAGAAAGCGATCTTCCTTACCACTGGTGCAGAAGCGGTCGAAAATGCAGTGAAAGTGGCGCGTGCACATACAGGTCGTAGCGGTGTTATCGCCTTTAAAGGTGGCTTCCACGGTCGTACCAATATGACGATGGGTCTAACCGGTAAGATTGCGCCATACAAAGCGGGTTTTGGACCGTTTCCGAACGAGATCTTCCATGCACCGTATCCGAATGCGTTCCATGGCATTAGCACTCAAGACAGCTTGCAGGCACTTGAAGATCTGTTTGCTTGTGACATCGAGCCTAGCCGTGTTGCGGCGATCATTTTTGAGCCTGTACAAGGCGAGGGTGGTTTCTATCAAGCACCTCAAGACTTTGCTGAAGCGGTGCGTGCACTGTGTGACAAGCACGGTATCCTGCTGATTGCGGATGAGATCCAAACAGGTTTTGCCCGCACAGGTAAAATGTTCGCAACAGAGCACATTGGTATCGAACCAGATATGATGACGATGGCGAAAGGGATTGCGGGTGGTTTCCCAATCTCTGCAGTCGTTGGTAAAGCACACGTCATGGATTCAGCGCTTCCTGGTGGCCTTGGTGGTACTTATGCTGGCTCTCCACTTGGTTGTATCGCGGGCCTAGAAGTTCTCAAGATCATCGAAGAAGAGCAGTTGTGTGCCAAAGCTCAAGGTATCGGTGAAGTTGTGAATGCCCGAATGACAGCGCTGCAAAAACAAGTTCCAGCAATTGGTGAAATCCGCACTATCGGCGCAATGATGGCGATTGAGTTTACCGACCCTCAGACACAACAGCCATTGCAAGATGTCACCAAAGCGGTGATCGCTAAAGCTCAAGAAAACGGTCTTATTTTGTTGTCGTGTGGCGTGAAAGCGAATGTAATTCGCTTACTACCACCGCTAACCATAGAGTCAGAAGTGCTAGCAGAAGGCTTAGACAAGCTTGAAGCGATCATTTTAGACGTGGCGAAGTAACCCCCCAGCTTCCCACAGATTTTTATCGCTCCGATAAAGTCTCTCCCTAACAAAGCCCCCTCGATTCGAGCCCGAGGGGGCTTTTCTTTTTTCCGATCTTTTTGTCAATTTTTGATCATGCCTAAAGTATTGATCATTTATCAATTTAAAACTATATAGTTTTAAATTGAGTTCTGTTAACTTATTTGGAGTGCCAGGCACTCCATTAGCAGATCTGGATCCTGATAGCGCTCTTTTGAAAGACCGCTATCAAGATCCCTTTGATGATTGGTTGGAATTTTCATGACGCAACAACATTTTTTACCTATGAGTAATGTTATCCAAGATTACCCATGGGGCAGTGAGACCTCGATTTCGACGCTATTTGGTATCGAAAACCCGAAGCATAAACCTCAAGCCGAGCTTTGGATGGGCGCGCATCCTAATGGCTGTTCGCAGGTCTTTATCGACAATCACTTGGTTCGCCTAGACCAATGGGTGGCGGGCGACCCTGACTCAATTCTCAGCCCTTCTGTACAGCAGCAATTTGGTGAGTTGCCTTACTTGTTCAAAGTGCTTGCGGCAGAAAATGCACTATCAATTCAAGTACACCCTAGTAAAGAGCAAGCCGAGAAAGGTTATTTATTAGAGCAGCAACATGGCTTGGCTTTAAATGCAGACTGTCGAAACTACAAAGATCCCAATCACAAACCAGAGTTGGTTTATGCCTTAACTCGCTATCAAGCGATGAATGGTTTTAGGCCTCATGAAGAGATCCTAAAGCACTTTAATGCAATGGATATTTTGGAGTTGTCTGGGCTCGTCGCAGAATACAACTTAGAGCCGAACCCAGTGGGACTAAAGCGGTTCTTTGTCGGGTTATTGAAGTTGGAAGGGGAGCGCAAATGCCAAGCCATTGACGCCCTATTAAGTTTTGCTAGCAGTCAGCAAGGCGATGAGACATTTGAGCTCATTACTTGGTTAGCAGAGCGATACCCAGGCGATATCGGTTTATTCGCGCCGCTTATCTTGCATGTTCTTACCCTAGAGCCAGGCCAGGCAATGTACCTAGATGCGTGCACCCCTCACGCCTATTGCAAAGGGACAGGTCTTGAGATTATGGCTAATTCTGACAACGTGCTTCGTGCTGGCCTGACGCCAAAGCATATTGATGTTGCTGAGTTGGCAGCTTGCACCGTGTTTGAGCCAAAACGTCGTGAAGCTTTGCTTTCGACTCCTCATTGCGAGAACGGCGCAGAGCACTTTTTGGTGCCAGTAGAAGACTTTAAATTCAGCGTGTATGCCAATCAGCACCAGCGTGAGCTTTCGGTGGAAACACCGGAGATCTTATTTGCACTCGATGAGCCAGTGTATTTAGCACATGAAAACGGTGAGGTTGCCGTGTTAGATCGAGGGCATTCTATGTTCATTCCGGCTTTTGCTAAGCACTATTCTGTTAGTTGCCAAGGTAAGTTTGCTCGTGCCTACTGTTAGGTTTGAGAACAAAAACTAGGTCAATATCGAGAAACTATTAGGGAGATCGCGAGAGATCTCCCTTTTTTTATCCAATTTGTACAGAATGCAATCAGCATGGATTGCAATTTAGTTACAGATAACTAGTATGTAATTTAAGGAAATGTAAAAACTAAAGCACTAGGTACTGTAAAATGGAATTTAGAGTAGCAGAATATGCTGACTTTCAAAATGTAGCTCAATTACATGCATCGAGCTGGCAACACGCTTATAAGGGAATCATGCGCCAATCGTATCTTGATGATTCGGTTCTAGAAGATAAACAACTGATTTGGCAGACAAGGTTGCTCAATCCTCCTTTCAGTCAACATGTCCTTGTTGCGGAAGACAATAGTGAGTTGGTGGGGTTTATTTGTCTTTTTGGCAATCATAATGTCGATTTCGGCACTATCATCGATAATTTACATGTCACGCCTCAAGCGCAGCGTCGTGGCGTCGCTAAGCAGCTTATCGTTCGTGCGGTCGAATGGGCGGAAAGGTTTTACCCGGACAATGGTATTTTTCTTGAGGTCCTCGCCGACAATACCAATGCCATTCACTTCTATGAGTCGCTCGGCGGCAATCAAGTCCTCAAACAACGCGCAGAATCCCCTTGCGGCAAGTTTCTCGATGAATATCTCTACACCTGGAAGCGTCCAGCGGACTTGGCTGAAGGGTGTGGCGTTCTAGCTTAACCTAATAAAAAGAGCACCTCATAAAGAGGTGCTCTTTACTTATTGAGCTTGCTGTTAGAAATCTAACCTAAATACTGACGTCGTACCGCTCACTTCGTTGCCTACCGCGATGAAGTGTTGACCCTGCCTTGTAAAATACTTAATGGACTCAGGACCAAGATCTCCGGCTTTAGGATTGTACGTATCGTTCGCACAATCACCATCGTCTACTTGAGTGCAAACCGGTTGATTAAAGTCGCGATTGTTCACATAGGTGATAAATAGCGCTTGTTCAGGAACGGTGACGTCATAAACCATAATACCGCCTTGTCGTTCTAGCCCAATAAAGGCGTAATGACGGCCATTAATAGAGGCGACTTCAATGGCTTCTGGCTCGACGCCTTTGTCATCACTACGATCATCGGCTGAAGAGTTGTTGTCGTTAGTGCTGTTGAAGTTGGCTTTGTCGCTCATCAGTACAATGTTCGCGAACTCATCACCGCTGTCGTAAACGGCTTCACCTTGGTCATTCCAAATCGTGAAAGAGCGAGCGCCGAAAGCTTGTACCTTTTCGTCAGCCTGCAGTGGACTGTTTGCTTTGATGACTTTAAGACGCGCGAGCTGCTTGTTGTCTTTGAGCGCTTTTGCAAGAGGGTGGTCATCAGCAACCTTTAGCTTTTTGCCGCGTACTTCATCTACATAAGCAATACAGAAATCTTGGTTGGCCGCGTAATCCGCTGCTGATTGGTCTTCTTCGCCATCCCATTTATAGCCAAGTTGGTCACACTGCTCCTGAGTGGTATCGAACCCATATTCACGACCGTCCCCTTCGTTTGCTGTCACTATGTAGGTTTTGCCATCTACTTGGTAACTGGTAATGCTATCGGGCATATAAAGCCCTTCTAGCATTGGGTAGCTTTGTAAGTTGCCAACCATCTTGTCTTTGTTTGATGCATCCAGCTGAGCTGTTTCCCAGGACTTGCCGCCAAGTCCGTAAATGCCGACTACGCGTTTTTGTTCAACGTCGATGGCAGCCAGAGCATTGTTTTCTTGAAGTGCGACATACACTTGACCGTTGTTTGCAAAGGTTAAGTACTCTGGCTCCAGGTCTTGTGCAACGCTAGCTTTCGGGTGTGAGATTCGAACCTTGTCATTCAGTTCAGCATGTCGAGACTCACCTTGATTGAAGTCTCTAAAGTCAATTTGCGTCACCTCGGCATTGAGTGGACCTTTGCTTAAATCGACAAGCGTTACTGAGCCTTCTGGATCGATGGAGTAGTCTGAATTTGGTTCACCCTCGTTGGCCGATGCGATGTATTGTCCATCTTTGGAAAAGCTCACCATATCCGGCAGTGCGCCTGCTGGGTAAGTAGTTAAGAGCTCTAAAGTATCTGAACGGTACAATGCGATAAGACCCGCTTTCTGTTTATTCGCATTTTCAATGGCGACTGCGACCAATCCTTGATGCACAGAGACGCTGTTTGCTGCACCAATGGCAATACCTGACAGTGCTGCAGCCGAGTTAAGATCAATTTGTCCGGACAGAGTTGGTGCGCTCGCTTCGTCAAGTGACATGACGTCAACCGTTTTGCCTTGAGCATTGACGACATAAAGCTTGTCAGTGCAGCTATCGTAACTGACGATTTCAGCGGCAGAGCTAGCAAACGGCGCATCAGCGACAGAAGCTCCTACAAGAGTAAGACCGCTGACCGTCATCTCACTGGGCTGTGGCGCGGTTTGAGCTAGACATTGAATATTAAATTCTGTCACAGCCGAGAATGGCTGATTTGTGGATGTTGGTGTGCTTGAGGTGCAGCCCAGTAAACTGGCAGAAGCAATAGCCAGGGCAGATAGAGCGAGTGTGTGTTTCATGTTTCCTCCTTGAAAGTAGACTCGCCGACTTTAGAGAAGTGGTATGACGTTTTTATGTCGATGATGTAACTATCTGATTAAATAATATAATTGACAATAAAACAAAGCGAGAGCCAACGCTCTCGCTTATCTCGTCTCTGATAGTCGGAACTATCGCCTTAGTGTATTGAAGCTGGGTTGATTACGAACGATTTTTTCATGAACCTGCGTGTAGGTTTGCAGGTAGATGTCGTCTATCTGTTCAGCACTTGGGAAACTTTGTGAAAACTCGGGATGCTTATTGTCAATAGATAGGCTTGCGGCCTCGATGATGTGAGCGATAAACATACGCGGATCTTCTAGGCCAATGGAGACCCTCATGGTGGTTGGCCTTATCCCCGCCTCTGATAGAGCCGAATCACTCAGCTCTGAGTGCGTGGTGAGTGCAGGGCATAGAGCGACGGTGTTGGTTTGCCCAAGACTAACTTGCATGCCAATCGCGGGCTCGAGCATGTCAAAAAACTGTTTAAACACCTCTCGATTAATGGGCGCTCTATTGCCATTTCCTTCCATGTCGATGGTAAATAGCGCTGCCGGTAAACCCAAATACATATTCTTCTGGCAGTGAAGGTAGTTATCGCTATCAGGGAGACCTGGGCAAGAGACATTGATATCAGGATGGGCATCGAAGATCTGCGCTAGCGTTAGCGTATTAATGGTTTTTTGCACCACACGCATCTCATAGGTTTTCATTCCGTTGAGTACTTCAAAAGCCTTGTCCGCATCGAGGAACGCGCCTTTAATATAGTAAACGTTCCAAAACAGTGAGTGATTCCACTCAATAGTCACTTCATCGCCATTAGGTTTAGTGAATGGAACGCTCTCACCTTTAGGGATAAACATGGTTTCGTTTCGGCCTATTACTACGCCGGCGGTCGTTGTCCCCGAGCCTGCAAGTTCCTTGGTATACGAGTGAATAACGTAGTCGGGACGTTCCATAACATCGTCACGTTTAAGTACAGGATGTAACATCGGCGTACCAACGGTTGAGTCGACAATCACGTCCCAGCCGCGAGAGTGTGAGGCTTGGCTAATGGCCGCGACGTCCAGCACGTATCCGTGAGGGTTACAAGGCGATTCTAGGTAGACGTAGATGCGTTTGCCGTTTGCGATTCGGTCTGCGTATTTCTCCGTCACTTCATCTAAGCGTTTGGCAAAGTCGTCACCAGAATAACCATCGACCCACTCAACGGCGACGTTGAGATTCGACGGCTTAGCGAACCAGTCTTCAAGCAACTGATACGATCCGCCATAGATGTTTCGCGATGCCAGAACAATATCTTCATAGCCCAGCAGGTGACTAAGTAGACCATCAATCGCCGCCATCCCGGAGTTGAAGTTCCAAGCAAGGTATTGGTTTGCTCTTTCACCCGCTTCTAAGTCGACCATATGATTCGCAAGAGCAATCGATGTTGGGTTGAGCAGTCTTGAATAGATATCGTGCAAAGGCTCTTTGCCGTTAAATGCATCTTCAATCCATTCTGTACACGCGAAAAGGTAGGTCGCGGTGCGAGTGATAACTGGGCTTGCAGAGAAGATCGCCGCCACATTGTCAAAAATAGGGTATGCCCCTTTGGATGCGAAGTTGCCATTGTTGGTTGCAATTGATTGGTAGGTGGCGCGCATCGGGTTTTGTAGGTTATCGAGAATTTTCGCGATCTGAAACGACAAAAATCGTTTAGCATTAAACCACGCGATGCGATCGCTTTTATCGAGATCAGATAGGCCTTCGACGGTGATTGCCCAAAGATCATGAGTTTTGTTGTTTGCTTTGTATAAGGTCGTTGCAAGCTCGACCAGCGACATTCCGTATTCACTGTTTGGATCGATTCCAAAGTGCTGGGCTTGCTCTATTGCCAATGCCTCTGCTTGTTCGTGTTTGGTTGTTTTTCTTAGAGGGCTGAGTTGAGTCGAGGTATTCATATTTCCATCCTTTATTTTACCTCTTAAAAGTTTAGTGTTATAAAAATGTTAATGATTGCGATGTGCCAACTAATCACGGGTTTTTGCGCAATAATATTGCGTGAACTTGGTGAGCTTTAAAGGAATCTGCCAATGGATGAGATTGATAAGAAGATATTGAAAGAGCTTCAAAGCAATGCTCGATTAAGTAATCAAGAGCTTGCCGATCGCATCGCTCTTTCACCGTCCCCTTGCCTTCGCAGAGTGCGGGCATTGGAGAAACAAGGCATTATTTGTGGCTATCACGCGAGTGTGGATCAAGAGGCATGTGGTTTGCCAATTAACGTCTTTGTGCTGGTTAAGCTAGAAAAGCCTACCGAGGATAATATGCGAGACTTTGAGCAGCACATTGAAGCAATGGACGAGGTTCTAGAGTGCTTTTTGATGACAGGGAATCATGACTATTTACTGCATGTGGTGAGTGAGTCACTGAAAAGCTATGAGCAGTTTATTCGTCGCCAACTTACCCCGCTTCCCAATATTGCTTCTATTGAATCAAGCTTTGCATTCGGACAAGTAAAACGAAAGACCAAGCTTCCGATAAACTAGGTGTCGGGTCGCTGAACCGTCGAACCGTCGAGTCGTCGAACCGTCGAACCGGAAATTTTTACACAGCTTTACACTCCTGACTATCGCCTAACAATTATAAATTCCTGATAATGTCCTTAGCTTTTTTAAGGAATAATAATCATGTCAAAAAAATTATCAAAACCGACAATTGCTCTTCACTGGTTAACGGGGCTGACCTTTATCGGGATTTTTGTACTCGGCAAAGTCTTTGAATCGATGGAACGTAGTCCAGAAAAATTCGAACTCCTCGGAATTCATAAATCGCTGGGTGTGATTTTACTTGTGATAGCCACGACGCGCCTGATTTGGCGATTCAAAGAGGGGCCTATCGAAAGCGCTGCACCTATGCCAAGGTTGCAGGAAATCGCCGCGAAATCTATCCATCACTTACTTCTGCTAGGCACATTGCTGATGCCGACCTCTGGCATCATGATGAGCATTGGTGGCGGACGAGGGATCGATGTGTTTGGCTGGGTTCTTTATAGCAAGGGCGATAAGATCGAATGGCTTGGCTCGCTGGGCAGCAATCTACATGGTATTGGTGCGACAATCTTGATGGTTGCTGTAGCATTGCATGTGCTTGGCGCTATTAAACACCAAGTCGTAGACAAAGACGGTACGTTAAGCCGAATGCTAGGTCGTTAATAAATCTATTGGCCTTCCGACTTTAGAGCGGAGAGAAACATCAGAAAAGACCCCGCCTAGCAGCGGGGTTGGTCAAAGCGGTTGTTACGATTTACGTAAAAAGACCATAAGTTACCAATAGTGAGCCTGTGAAGTCTCAATTAAACAGGCTCTAGGTGTTTTGATTGCGTTCACAGTAACCGGGGGTTAGTTAAACGCACGAGCAAGAACACCATTCCCTTGATATTGGTAATGAGCAGAATCATTGCTTATAAATACCGATTCGCCAGATTTTAATACAACTTGGTTGTCTGATGACGATACGATCACTTCGCCTTCTACACAAAACAGTATCTCTGCACTGCGCAAGTATTGACGTTGGATTTCGTGGTTAGACTGAATAATGTCAAACCCAAAATCGTCC
This sequence comes from Vibrio wakamikoensis, assembly GCF_050337275.1. Classification (NCBI taxonomy): domain Bacteria; kingdom Pseudomonadati; phylum Pseudomonadota; class Gammaproteobacteria; order Vibrionales; family Vibrionaceae; genus Vibrio; species Vibrio wakamikoensis. The sequence continues at coordinate 66,396 of NZ_JAKJST010000022.1, forward strand.
ACTGGGATAGGGTAGCTTAACCTGCCTGCCTTGTTTACAGGATTAAGCCTGATATCTTTTGGTTTGATAGACTGGAACCTAACGTTGTCGATAAGCTCCGGTACGTCGATGTACTTAGGCGTTAAGCCTGCACGCAGAACATTGTCTGAACTCGCCATAATTTCTAAACCAGTTCCCTCTACATAAGCATGAGGGGTTTCGGCATGCAAAAACATTGCTTCACCGGGCGCGAGTTCAACGGTGTTGAGCATCAGCGGTGCAAACAGACCAATGTCATCGGCATAGTGTTGATAGAAACTCTGGCTATAAGACAAAGCCTCCCTAACCATGACGCTTTTGGCAGGCCTCTCGTAAGCGGCGTAAAGCTCTTGCAGCGCTTGCTGCTTACTTTCTCCTTCAAGAGACATGATTTCTGTAAAAAAGCGCTTGAGACCGCCACTCGTTTGGTCGTTTGCTAGAGCTGTCACTTGAGGCTTAAGCGCTTCAATCCCAACTGCTGCGAACAAGCCTACGATGTCTTCGATTGGTCGAAAGCCATTCATTGCCTTGTAGAAAGTGAGCGCATAAACCAGTTCCGGTTTGTGGTTCGGATCTTTGTAATTACGGTTCGCGGCATCAAGCGGGATACCTTGGGTATTCTCGCGTTCGAAGCCTAGCTCGGACTTGCGCTTGTTCGGGTGCACTTGAATCGATAATGGCGTTTCTGCAGAAAGCACTTTAAACAAGTACGGAAGCTCTCCAAATCGATGGGTTGTATAGTCACCGAGGGAAGAACCTGAGTCTTCAAGCACTGAACTACCATTGGCATGGGCGCCCATCCAGATTTCAGCCTGTGGTTCATTATTTGGGTTTTCAATGCCAAACAGCTCAGTGATGGAGGTTCTACTTCCCCACGCATAGTGCTTGATGTCATTGCTAAGTTTTACTAGAGACATGTGTTTTTCTACCAATCAGCGATGGACAGCTCCCTCAAGTGAGGGAGCTGGTGGATGTTAGAACTTGATTTGGAAGCTTCGAGCTTGGCAAGGCTTCAATTCACCGAACGATTGCATCGCTACATTCGTTTCGCGCACACGTTCATCTAGACTCACCTCTCTCCATGACGTTACTGGCTGAGTAAAGTCAATGTGGTCTTCGATGCTGCCAATCTCTGCTGGGTTGTAAACACGTAGAATCAGAGCATCGTCATCCTCAGATTTCTTGAGGACACTCAGAACCGCGCCTTTCTTGCCCTTGTTTAGTAGCGAATACGTCAGCGGTTTATCTTGCTCACCTACGTTAAGCTTCATCGCGTTATATGGGATCTTGTTGTAACACTGGATTGGCGTCACATTGTCACGAGCCTCGGCCATGAGGTTGGCATCTATGTGATTGCCCGCAAAACCAAATAGTGCGAACTCACATACAATCTTGCCGCGAGTTTGTGAGTCTGGTGTTGGGATCTTAATACCAGACGGTCGGCCAGGGCGAAGCAGCAGATTCTCTTTACCAAGTACGCCTACGCCGCGGAATAAAGTGAGTGCGAAGGTATCGCGTTCTTGATTGCCTTGGCTTGAAATTACTTCGAACTCACGCAGACCATTGGTCATAAGTGCCATGCCGCCCGTTTGGTTTTCTACCGCTGCAAAATTCATAAGTTGGTACACTGGCACCGGTGCTTCTTTCCAGCCTTCTTGCTCCCACACTTCCATTGCAGGGTCGTTAGTTGGACGAGTAATCAAACCAAATTGGTTGTCCGCTACCACGACCTCAGAAACAAACGGTGTCGGTACTAGCACGCGAACACGGTGATCGTCAGCTTGGTTGTCCATTTCTATGCGAACTTCGATGCGGCGTGAACCTTGTTTGAGCAACACTTGGCAGTTGATATCGACGAAGCCGTTTTGCCCTGAACGCGCCTCGCGTTCTTCAAGGTTTGCTGGGACGTTCATGCGTGTTTTGATTGTAGCAACAGACTGGAAACCTTCGTGTTTGATGTTGGTTTCCACATCAAACTCATCGGAATACAGTAGCCACTCTTTACGAGATGGTGAGTAGTCGTACTCATCACCATCGTCTGAGCCCTCTTCCACGCGCAGCACTTGGTCGAAAGTCATTTGCGTTTCTTTGTCCAGCACGGTTAGGGTGCCGTTGGCGTTCACTGAGATTTGGTAGAATTCATTCTCAAGATATTCTGAAGTCGACTTCACAGATTTTTGTGTGCCGTGTTGGCTACCTTGGATATGCAGCGTGGTAAAGCCCATCGCAGGCACTGTGTATTTAATCTGGATATCGTACTCAATGAATGGGTCGTAATTACCGTAGTGAACGATTTGACGGTCAATCTTACCTGGGTCAATGACACGCTGGTCTTGAATGAAGTACTCAACTGGGTTGCCTTCATCATCAAATAGGTTGAATTTATCAGCGCGGATAGTAATGGTGGTATTGATCACCTCTTCACGCTCATAAGGCGACAGGTTAAAGAACGCCAGTTTGTCACAGCCTTCGCGCGCTGGCATATGGTCAACGATCTTACGCTTGTAGAATGTGATCAAGTTGGTCGCCATATCGTCGGCAAGAATGTAGCGGTTCAGGATTTCAGCATGAACCTTGTCTGAGCAGCAGCAACCGATAGAGTCGTGGGCATGGTTCTTCATGCTCTCTTTCCACATTTTCTCGATAAGACCGTGGTGGTACTCAAAACCCAGTGTCCAAGCGATGGCCGCGAGCGGCTCTAGGGTATTAACGATCTTATTTTCTACCTCAGCGTGGATCAGTTTGATGTCCATACGAGTCGAAGAAATGGTGCGGTGAACACGCATGTATTTACCGTCGTTAAACTCACCTTTAATAGTGTCTAGGCTGTCACGCTCTTCACGGACACGGTCAAAGACCTCTTCAAAGCGGCTCATGACGAACTCACGATCTGGGTAGATCTCGCGTAGCTTGTCCATCACCTCAAAGATGTCTTTTTGGATTGGCATCTGGTCGTGACCGTTTGGCAATAGGATGTCTTTGGTCACAGAAGGTTTTTCAAGCACTGGGAAGTATTTATCCAGACGTGCACGCAGACCTTCTTCGTCTTGTGGCAGGTATTTACCAATCGCGTAGCCAAGAGGCAGCACCTGAGCCATGACTTCAGAGCCGTCGTTTGATTGCCACAAGAATTCTGTTTTGTCGGTACCGTGACGCTCAGAGCAGCCGCGCCAGAACATGGCTGTGTCGATATCAAAACCGTTGTAGATCATTGGTAGCTGTGAGCTCATTGAGAATGAGTCTGGCAGGTAGCCGATCTTCATAGGTTCGCCCAGCGCAAGGCAGTCACGCATTCCGTAAAGCATGTTGCGAACAATGGACTCGCCAGAGACTTGCATGGTGTCAGTTTGTGAGTACCAAGGACCAACAATCAGTTTGCCAGCCTCAACCAGTGCTTTTACTCGCTGTTTGTTCTCTGGTTTGATAGCAAAGTAATCTTCAAGAACCGCAGTCTGACCATCCAGTACGTAGTATTTGTACTCTGGGTCATTTTCCAGACGCTGCATGATTTCTTCCATATTGTTCACAAGCAGAATGCGAGATTCTTCTGTTGTGAAATACCATTCACGATCCCAGTGCATGTGAGGAGTGATATGAACGCGAGATGTAGTCATTGTGTTAACCTTTGGACTGCTTTGCAGTGAGTTTAAATTCTTTAATATCAAGGGATTGTTTATTAGTGCTGATTAAGGGCACAGAAATTTCCGTGCCCCTCAGCTTATTGATTAATAATATTGATTAGTTTTGCGTCGCTACCTGGGCTGCAAATTTACCCTTTTTTACGGCATGCGCTCTCCACGCAAGCAAGGTGACGGTTGAGATTGCTGTGCCGACTAGGGCTGCGCCAAACCAGATGGCTGCCGCCATGAAGCTACCGATACCTGCGTCGTGCAGTAGGAAGATTGAGAAGATGCCAGCACCCGGAGTCGATAGACCAATACCCGCAGCGCCAATCATTGCGCCCGTTACGATTGAACCTAGTAGGAACGAACCGATAACGCGGATAGGGTCTTCAATCGCCATTGGAATCGCACCTTCAGTGATACCCGCTAAGCCAAGCAACCAAGTTGATTTACCTGTCTCAATCTCAAAGTCTTTAAACAGTCGTGGAGCAAGCATGGTTGAAGCCGTTACTGTGAACGCCGATACCATTTTCACTGAGCCGAAGATTGCGTATGGACCATAAACACCGTTTGCCATTGCTCCCAGACAGAAGGCGTAAGCCGCTTTGTTTACTGGGCCGCCAAGGTCGAACGATACGAAGCAACCGATCACAGCACCGAGCAGAAGAGCGTTGGTACCAGACATACCGTTTAGCCAGTCTGTTAGACCTTGGTTTAGCCATGCTACTGGCTTACCAATAACGAACAGCATCAAAGAGCCCGCGACTAAGGTACCGATAACTGGGTAAAGGTAGAAGGTTAGGAAGCCGTTGAAAGCAGGGCTTAGGCGAACATTTTCTTTCACCCAGCGCATTAGGTAACCGGCGATCAAACCACCCACAACACCACCGAGGAAGCCCGAGCCGATAAGGTTTGCGGCAATACCGGCAGCAAAACCTGGACCTAATGCTGGTTTATCAGCAAGTGAATAAGCGGTATAAGCGGCAAGTACAGGAACCATTAAGGTACCTAGCAGACCACCACCAAGTTTGCGGTACATCCACAGCCAAGAACCATCGGTTGCGTAAAGCTCTTGCAAGTCAAAAATTTGTGCAATAAGAACGGCGACTGCTAGAACGGTGCCGCCAGCAACGATAAGCGGAACGGCATAAGAGATACCTGAAAGCAGCGCTTGTTTTAGCTCCGTTTTCAGCGGAAGTTTTTTCGGTTTATCGTCAGTCGCAATGGTGCGATCTGCGCCCGTACCATTTTTGCCAGCCTCGATGGCTTCGTTGAGAATTCGCTCTGAGTGTTTGATTGGCTCTGCGACAGGCACTTCAACACGTGGAATACCGTTAAAACGTTCGACTTCTTTGATTGCAACTTCTGCTGCAAACACGACGGCTGTGGCGTTATTTAATTGCTCGGCAGTCAAACGATCTTCGATACCGTTTGCACCTTGCTTCTCTACGTAAACCTTATATCCAAGCTTGTGGCCTGTTTTTTCAAGGTATTCAGCTGCCATATAAGTGTGAGCGATGCCAGCGGGGCAAGCAGTAACACAAACAATGGTTGGTGCATTTGTATCTAAGTTGTCTTGTTCTTGGTGTGTTTCTTCTTGGTTTGACAACAAAGTTAGAATTTGTTCTGAAGTTGTAGCATTAAGAACGGCTTGACGGACATCGTCGTCAACGAGCGTTGTCGTTAGCTCGGTAAGCAGGTGCATGTGCGTAGAGCCTGCTTCTGCATTGGGGATCGCAATCAGAAAGATGAGGTTAACGTCTTCTTCTTCGTCGATACCTTGCCATTTAAGATCGCTTGATAGTGTCGCAACCGCAAAGGCTGCTTCTTTTACGGCATCCGTTTTACCATGTGGTACCGCTAAGCCTTCGCCAAGTGCTGTTGGTCCTTGCGTCTCGCGTTCAAATACCGCTTTTAGGTATTCTTCTTTATTGTGAAGTTTGCCTTGTTGATATAGTTGTTCGGCAAGAGCTTCTATCGCTGCATCGCGACTTTCAAAAGTCGTTTGTAGGTTAATCAGCGATGGGTTGGTCAGAGATGTTAGGTTCATAACTTTTGTCCCATTGTTACATTCATCTATTGTTGTCCCGTCAACAATGGCTAAATAATACCTCTTTAATACAAATGATCCATGATGGAGATCTCATTTATTGATAAATATGTATTGTTGTTGTATTTAAATTTGGTCTTTTTGTAGTAACAATTGCTTGTCATTGCTCTATCAATTCGTATCATATGACTAAATATAGTTCTTGATGGGCTTAGATGCCCTATCGAACATCGTTATGTCAGTAGAGGTTTGTATGGCGAGATTGCCGATGTATCGAAGAATCGCTGATGCGATTCGGGAAAAGATCAGTTTAGGGGAGTATAAAGTGGGCGAAGCATTGCCAACTGAAGCTCAGCTCCGTGAAGAGTTCTCGGTAAGTCGTGTTACGGTGCGACAGGCAATTAAGTTACTAGTAGAAAACCAAGAGCTTGAGAGTATTCAAGGTAGCGGTACTTATGTGAAAGAGAATCGTGTTAATTACGATATCTACCAACAGACTAGCTTTGCAGAGAAGTGGGCGCACCTTAATGGTGTTACTCACAGCGACGTGCTGGCATTTGAGATCCAAGCGGCCTCTATAACGATGGCTGAACATCTAGAGATTCAAGAAGGTGAGCGGGTTTTCTATATCAAGCGTGTGCGCTTTCTTGATGATAACCCCATCACCGTGGAAGAGACTTGGATGCCGATCAGCATGTTCCCGGATCTCACCTATCAGGTGATGCAAGGCTCTAAGTATGAGTTTATCGAGAAGCAGAAAGGTCTCGTAATTGACCGCAGTGAGCAGGAGATCATTCCTGTACTGCCTCCTGAAGAAGTCGCGGAACTATTACACATAGACCCAGCTCAGCCTATCATCGAGAAACGGACCCGCGGATTATTGAGAGGGGACATTGTATTCGAATATAGCCGAAACTATTTTAAATCAAGCGAATACAAGTTTACCTTGGTGGCCAAGCGACATTGATAAGAGAGTTACCTGTATTAGGAATGTCACTTTTTTAAGCGACTACCGACAAGTCTACTATCTAAACTTGTCACCTCTGCGATTCGCCATTTATAGTTAATCTATCAAGCATACCGAAAGGAATGAAAACAATGCGTTGGATGTTAATTGGAGCCTTGTCAGTAGGTGGTTTAGTGGGTTGCCAATCAACTTATTACTCTGCAATGGAGCAAGTTGGTTATCACAAGCGCGATATTATGGTGACGCGTGTTGAGGATGCCAAAGAGTCTCAACAGGAAGCGCAAGAGGAGTTTACTAGCGCGCTGGAGGCAGTATCCGCTCTGAGTGGGTTTGATGGCGGTGATTTAGAAAAAGTCTACAACGACATCAACGACAAATACGAAGACAGCGAAAAGGCCGCGGAAGAGGTGCGCGACCGTATTTCGGCAGTAGAGGATGTCTCTGAAGCGTTGTTTGAAGAGTGGCAAGCTGAACTTGAGCAATACACAAGTGCTAAGCTCCGTCGCTCGAGTGAGCAGAAGCTAAAAGATACTCGAGCCTCGTATCAAACCATGTTGAAAGCAATGAAGCGAGCAGAGCAGAAGATGACGCCTGTACTCAATACTCTGCGCGACAACACGCTCTACCTCAAACACAATCTTAATGCGAGTGCGATTGGCTCATTACAAGGAGAGTTGATCAGTCTAGAGAATGACATTCAAGTAGCGATCAATCAGATGAATGCCGCGATTGAGGAGTCGGATAAGTTTATTGGCAAGCTTAATAACCAATAGATAGTATCAAACAGGTCGTGTTGTTTGATACCTTGGCTGGTGGCTAGATCTTACCGACTAACTTTTGTAATAGCTGAACCATAGTTGCCTGCTCTTGCTTTGTGAGAGGATTTAGAAGCTGTTGATTCACTTCGAGAGGCAAGTGGATCACCTCTTTCTTAAGCGCACGTCCTTCTTCGGTTAGGTAGATTTTAAATGAACGTCGACTGTCGGGATCCGGTTGACGTTCCACAAGACCTAGGGTCTCTAACTTGTCGATAGTGCGTGTTGTCGTCGAGCTTTCGACTTTGGACATCTGAGCGATCTCTCGTTGATTAATCCCTTCTTTTTCCCATAAACACATCAACGTTGGCCACAATGCTAATGTTAGTCCTTTTTCCTTGAGGCGCTGATCAAACTCTTTAGATGCGTGATTGGCGACTACGTTGAGCAGCCAGCCGAAACTGGATTCGCGTTCAAATTCATTGTTCATCATATTTCCGTTGTGCAAATCTTTTAATAAAAACCCGGCAATGAAAGCTCAGCTGTCACCGTGATTGGTAACCAATGAGTCATATCATTGATGGGGCAACTATTGCGATGGTAACTAAAATGGCGCCAATTAGCACTAAAAATGCGCGGCGCTGGCTTACGAGCGTTGGAGCAGCTCTCTGGTGTGTCATCCATTGCTTGCCAGTTATCATTGCAAGGAGTAGTGGCTTACCTATGAACTTGTATCCAACGATCGCCGCTACATGTGCAGCGATCAGCCAAGGTAGCAACTGCGCCAATAAAAGATGAACTTGCTCTCCAGCATCATAAAAGGTGTCTGGGATTGCGACGCCATATTGCTCTAACCCGTCAAATAGTCCGGCTAGTAACATCCCGCTTAAACACTGCATAATAAGAAGGCCTAGCATAGTCACTACCATAAGGGCACCTAATGGATTGTGCCCCGCAGTGGCAGGCTGTATACCTGTTAGGTAGTCAACTATCTGTTTCGGCTTTTTAACAAATTGTTTGAAGCGGCTGGTTTCACTGCCAACAATGCCCCAGCACATACGCCAAACCAGCAGAGTAAATAACACCATACCAAGCTGAAGATGTGGCCCTGTACCTTGAAGCCCAGTGTCCATTAACGCCACAAACAGTAACGCCTGTGCCCAGTGATAAATGCGAGTCGCGGCATCCCAGACTTTAATGTTTCTCATAAAATCTACTCGTTATCGAAAAAGTGAGATTAATTCAAGTTAACTCCAAAAATAAGGTGTATGTATGTTGCTAGTGAAAAAGGTTTGCTCTAAAGCTGCAGTATGTGGATTGGTGTTTGTGTCATTGGCTATGGTGCAAAACGCTCAAGCGATGAGCCATGCCGAGTCTATCGCTACACGTCAATCGGCGTTTGAGCGTATTGAGAGTCAGACCGAACGGGTTGCTGATCAAGTGAGCAAGTCACAAGTAGATTGGCAGGCACTTCAAGTGGCCAGTGAACAGCTTCTAGAAGACAGTTTGCTATTGTCTGCGGCCTTCCCTGTGGGTAGCCAACAAGGGAGTAAGGCGAAAGAGTCGGTTTGGAAGAAACCTGCGAAGTTTCAGCAGTTGCTTACCGACATGCAGCAAGGCTATCAACAGGTCGTGGACGGCGTTCAATCTCAATCTGTGGAGTCGGTAGAAGCTGGACTTGATGCCGCTAACTCTACTTGTCGCAGTTGTCACCGCAGTTACCGCTCGCGTTGGTGATCGATCTTGATGTGTTAGTTGTTTTGAATGAGCGAACAATTTTTAAACAATAAATTTGTAAATCCCGACAGCTGTTACAACTATTAGGAAATAGGCTGGTGTTTTTGAGGGATTAATCAATGAGCAGTGTATTCCACCGCAGTTGTCACGGCCAACTGCCAACAGTGAGTCATGGTGAAGGTGTCTATCTATTCGATACTCATGGTAAAGCGTACCTTGATGGCTGTGGCGGAGCGGCAGTATCGAATTTGGGGCACAATCACCCCCAAGTGAAACAAGCTATCCGCGATCAGCTTGATGCCGTGCCTTATGCGCATACTGGCTTTTTTACCACACAAAGCAGTGAGCTATTAGCAAAGCGTCTTGTGGACTTAGCTCCGGAGCCGTTAAAGCAGGTTTATTTTGTAAGTGGTGGTTCGGAGGCGGTGGAAGCCGCGCTTAAAATGGCTCGTCAGTATTTTGTTGAGAGAGGAAAACCTCAGAAAACAGAGTTCATTGCTCGGCGGCAAAGTTATCATGGCAACACACTAGGCGCGCTGGCGGTGGGGGGAAACGAATGGCGTCGTGAGCCGTTTCGTCCTTTGCTCACTACGAGTCACCATATCGCGCCTTGTTATGCATATCGCGAGCAAATGGCGTATGAGTCCGAAACGGATTACAGCATGTGGGCGGCCAACGAACTGGAACAACAAATCCTGGCACTCGGTGCGGACAATGTGATGGCGTTTGTCGCAGAGCCAGTTGTGGGGGCGACCGCTGGCGCTGTCCCGGCGACAAAGGACTATTTTAAACGGATTAGAGAGATCTGTGACCAGTACGAAGTCCTACTGATCTTGGATGAAGTGATGTGTGGTGTAGGAAGAACGGGGACTTTCTATGCTTTTGAACAAGAAGGTGTTGTACCCGATATGGTGACCATAGCGAAAGGGCTTGGAGCAGGTTATCAATCAATTGGTGCCGTGGTCGTGCAGGATAAGGTCTATCAGACCATCGCCAATGGGTCTGGCTTTTTTCAGCATGGGCACACGTTTATGGGGCATCCCATTGCATGCGCGGCGGCGCTTGCCACAGTGAATACGATTATCGACGATGATCTCCTCTCTGCTGTCACCAATCAGGGGATAGGGTTATCTAATAAGCTAGATAGCACACTCGGTGATTTGCCGTTTGTCGGCGATATTCGTGGGCGAGGTTTGTTTATTGGCATTGAGCTCGTGGCGGATAAAGTCACTAAAGCACCACTGCCCACGTCAACACAAGCGCATAAGTGGGTAAAATCCATTGCTATGGATCAAGGGTTAATGTGCTACCCCATGTCGGGCACTATCGATGGCAAACAAGGGCATCATATCTTACTCGCACCCCCGTTCATCATAGCTGACGCTGAGCTCGACGAGTTGGTCGTTAAACTGACTAGTTCACTTGAGCTGGCCGCTGCAAAGTGGGGGGCATAGCATGACTGCCCAACCATTTTCTGAGTCGGCGATCATCGTGGCACCCAACGGGGCTCGTAAAACCCAACGCGATCATCCTAATCTTCCCTTGGAGCTGCCAAGTATTATTGATGAAGCCATCGCGTGTCGAGATGCTGGAGCGGCGATGGTGCATTTGCATGCCCGCGACAAACAAGGTCGGCACTCGCTTGAGCTTGACGATAATCTCCCTCTCTACCGAGGGCTAAAGGAGCGGGTGGGTGACACGCTTCTAGTGCAACTGACCACGGAGGCTGTCGGTCTGTATCTTCCAGAGCAGCAGAAGGCCTTAATTAAAGCAATCAAACCGGAAGCCGCGTCTTTTGCGCTTCGAGAGCTGATTCCTGATGAGCAGCACTTAACATCGGCGAGTAGCTTCTTTCATTGGGTCGCAGACCAAGGCATCATCTCGCAATATATCCTCTATGACGAACAAGACTTACAGCACTATTTGCGATGGTTATCGCGCGGATTGTTGCCCAATTACCACCATCATTTGTTATTAGTATTAGGGCGCTATCGCGACGGGCAGTTGGCGCATCCGCAGGATCTCGCTCCTATGTTGAGATCACAATTATTTGAACTGGATCACCGTTGGGCGGTGTGTGCCTTTGGTCATTTTGAACATAACTGTTTGACGGCTGCTATGCTTATGGGGGCTGACGTACGAGTAGGGTTTGAAAATAATCATTATGACAATCAGGGTGCTATCGCGGAAAGCAATGCTGTTTTAGTGACTCAACTTGTCGATACGGCGACAGCACTCAACATCAAACCAATGACAACAGAAGAATTAAAAAACCATCTCACTTCGGCCGGTTGTTAAGGAGTACACCGGTCAGGATACCTACGACAGGAAAAGGAATAATTATGACCAAAATAAAGACCATGTTAACTGTATCTGCTGTTTGTATGGCAATGGGCGGCGCTACCCTCGCGCACGCCAAAGACCAATTTGTGACAATTGGTACTGGTGGTGTAACAGGCGTCTATTATCCTACTGGAGGGGCGATTTGCCGATTGGTAAATAAAGACCGTAAAGATCATTCGATCCGTTGTTCTGTGGAAAGCACTGGCGGTTCTATCTACAACATCAACACCATTAGAGCCGGTGAATTGGATTTAGGTATCGCTCAGTCAGACTGGCAATATCATGCCTACAATGGTACTAGCAAATTTGCTGACGCTGGCGCTTACAAAGACCTCCGTGCGGTATTCTCTATTCACCCAGAACCGTTTACCGTGGTCGCGCGTGCCGATTCTGGAATTGAGAAGTTTGAAGACTTAAAAGGCAAGCGAGTGAACATTGGTAACCCAGGCTCTGGCCAACGCGGTACGATGGAAGTACTTATGGACGGCTATGGCTGGGGTAAGGATGTATTTAAATTGACCTCTGAGCTGAAAGCCTCTGAGCAATCTAAAGCGCTTTGTGACAATAAAATCGATGCAATGATCTATACCGTTGGTCACCCTAGTGGCGCTATCAAAGAAGCAACAACTTCTTGTGACAGTAAGCTAGTAACCGTTGACGGCTCTGTGGTTGACAAGCTAGTGGCAGACAACAGTTTCTATCGCGTTGCAACAGTACCAGGCGGTATGTACAAAGGTAATCCTGAAGACACGATGACCTTTGGTGTCGGTGCGACATTTGTTTCATCTACCGCAGTACCAGAAGATGTGGTGTATAACATCGTTAAGTCTGTGTTTGAAAACTTTGATGATTTCAAGCGCCTGCACCCAGCATTCGCCAACTTGAAGAAAGAAGAGATGATCAAAGATGGCCTATCGGCGCCATTACATCCAGGTGCTGAGAAATACTACAAAGAAGTGGGTCTACTTAAATAGTCAAATGGCCTTATAAAAGTTCAAACCCAACGCTTATGCGTTGGGTTTGTTGCTTTGGGGGAAAGCAAAAAAAGAGGCAATACAAAACGGTATTGCCTCGAGTTACACACATAACACAAGTTCTAGGTGCTTAAGGCCAAATCATAATGCGCCTAGTTGCGTTTGGTTTTGTCAGTAAACAGTGAGCGAAATGTCAACGTCATTGGCAGTTGGAACCGCTCTCACAGTTATTTTTGGGACATCATTTTAGCTTGGCTGAGGTAATGAACTCGCCAAAACTTTCACACCACACAATAGCCGTATTGTATTGAGTTAAATCGGTTTGTTCTGGAAGTGTCAGCAAAAAACGATCGAAGGTTTTTACATCTCCCACTTGAAGCATGGCTGCTTTGTTGGCGACAAACTCTGCCTCTGTTTCAATGAAAGTAGGTGAGAGGTACAGTTTGTAATCGGGTCCCGGAGCGAGTTCGCCGATAAACATTGCACTCTCACCGGAAAAGCTGATTTTACCTTCGCCCCAATGTAGAAAGTCACTGTCTTCTCGTTCTTTGCTAAATTCTCCCTGATATATAATGGCTGAGGTTTGCGACTCAATTGCCTCAATCGATGGTGAGTCTGGCTGAGTGAGAATAGGTAGAACATAGATTCCCAACATAAAACCAGCAAACAATGCTGCTAAGTGAGTAAAAAGTAATAAGACACGTTTCACAAAGATTCCCTTCTAATCTAAAAACGGATAATACCTAGAGGTAACTCTAGTACAGCGGTGAACTGATTGATAGCCATCAATACAGAGGTTACTTAGCGGTCTCTCGTCACTTCTGCGATGGTATTTCCTGTGATAGTTAGCAGGCTATCCTATACTTGTTGCTAGGAGGATTGCTATGAAAATCAGATTGTTAATCAGTGGTATCGTCACAGGATTGGCCAGTTCCTTGATTGGGCACCAGGTCGAAGCTGCGCCATCCATGGGTTTGGTTTTACCTGGTGGTTGGCAAGCTTGGGGTAGTCGCGCAAAAGAGATCCAACAATGGGAATCACAGAATAGCGATATTGTATTTGGCAGCTTGGGTACGCCAGAGCTAAACAAGCAGACTACGGCTCTTGGCTACATGTACAGCCAGAAACTGGATTGCTTTGCTGGTGAACAAGAAGCGTGGCTTCATCGACAACTGTGGCAGCAAGGCGTTAACCCAGAGCACCTTTATCTGCATGCTTCTCAAGAGACGCACTTAGCCTATGAAAATCTATCTGAAAAGGCGCAGCAATTTCTCGACGGAAAGCCACTTCATATGATGGTGAAAAAGGGCACGGTGCTCAAGACTGCACGATTGCCGCTAAAGCTGTCTATAAATGAAGAGCTCATTGTCGTCACCTCCCTGCCTTTTATGGCTATCAATGTACCCTCTAGCGATACACTATCGATTAGCCTTGCTAGGCCAGAGCAAAATAGTGCGCCGATAAGTGAGTGGCAGCCTTTGAGTATTGGTGAGCCGACTGTTACAGGTTCTTTGTCACGTATTACCATCGAGCAGCAGATGCTAGCAGTTGCTCCTTGGCTTGGCGAATATCATTTCAATACCGGCCATCGTGCACTCGATTTAGATATGCCCGTGTATATGGTGCGGTTGAGTTGGTCAAAGCCGCAGAGTATAGATGCGTTGTCTGTTGACTATGGTTTGCGTCAGGAAGCGAAACACGTGGAGATACCGGGTTGGGATTGGCGTAATGATACCAATGGCGATGGGTATTTGGATGATAACGAGTATCGTCAAAGAGTAAATCTAGAAGCGCAAGCGCGATACGCTTCACAAGCTCGCCTTATCCCCGTAGGCAATATGTGGCCCGGGACCTGCTGGCAGCGCACTAACTTTTCTCACCCGTCAGCTAATCAGGCACATATGGATTGGTATAAGTATGATTGGCAGCGGCAGGGACTGAGCGGCGCCTACAACGATGATATGGCAAAGCTGCTTGGTAGTAATCAATATCAAGTGCTTAAAGGAGGTGCTATCACCGAGTTGCCAGGCAAGGTCGGCACTGATGAGGCTGCCTTGAATTATGCTGGGCAAATGGCGAGCTTCCTCTCACAGCTCAAAGACCATATACCTAACACGCAGCTGGCAGCGAATATCTCTGAGTTAAACTTGTGGCGCTACCCACAATGGACGCCCGAACTCAGAGGTGTCTTCGATGTTTGGCTTAGAGAGCATTACCTGTATGCGGCAATGGGAACGGATGCACTTCGCGAGCGTTGGGAGCACTTTGCTCTCTCTGCTATGGGAGACGAGAGTCTTGTCATGACCACGACCCGTTTTGGCCGCAGCGAGCTAGATACCCAAAATGAGCTGGCATGGCAGCAAGACATTGCCACGGGACTGGCACTCTATTACTTGTTCCATATACCCAAACAAACCCACTATCACAGCTGGAATCAAACTTTTTATTACAGCAGCAATCCAACCGATAACAATAACTGGTACCAAAGTGGCGCGGTTAAAAATCAGGTTTATCGTCCGACCGAAATGCTCAGCTACGATTTAGGTGAGCCTATTAACGAGACCGACTCCTCATTTGATTGGTTAACGCAAGATAGAGTTGAAGCTAAGCAAGTTGAGCAACTCCTTCAATCCAAACCATCAGGGTGGTTTTGGCTTGACAGGGGGAATTGGCTCTGGCGTTCAAAATACAAAGCTATTGGCCGTCGGTTTGAACATGGATTGGTGGTCTATTTCGCTGGTGAATCACGCGCAGAAACTAAGGTGTGGAGTGATGAGCCGATCTGGAATGGCGAAAGGCAAACCATTGCATTGCCAGCTCATTATCAACGCGTGAATTGGGATGGCAGCTTAGCTCCCAAGAGTGATCAAATTGAACTTCGTCCATATGAGGGAGCGGTGCTGATATTATCGGGTGAGTAACGCTTGAGTAGGGTAGTCTAGGGCATTAGGTTTTTAAAAGAAGTGGTTATGAAAGGAGTCCGTTAAGCCTCATTTTCGAGTGGTGACGTGTTGAGCTCATCGTTAGAAGGGAGTAGTTCACAGACTTGAGCTTGTACAAAGTTCGAAACTTTTTCAAACTGACTTTTAACCGGTGTTGTTGTTCTTGGTTTTGATAACTAACGTGTTGAATTAGGGTGAGCTTCCAGTTTTAGAATCACGACTATTCTTGAAGAACCTAGGTTAGAAACTATATTGAAAGGACAAATTTAAATGGAAGTGCACCATGCTCCTGAACGATCTTCTGGTAGTAGTGAAAGTAGCAGAGCTTCGTGGTATCACTGCGGCCGCTAACAGCCTTGATATGCAAATGGCCACCGCGAGTGCAGCCATCAAAAGGGTCGAAAAATATCTTGGTGCGGAGCTGTTTATTCGCTCAACTCGACAGCTTCGCCTATCTCCGGCAGGGGAGCGTTACCTACCACAATGTGAACAAGCGTTGCGGCTGCTCGATTCAGCTCATCTGAGTATTAAAGAGGATACCGATGCTCTATTTGGGGAGGTTCGCATAGCCATGTCGTCGGATCTTGGGCGCAACGTAGTGCTGCCTTGGTTAGATGAGTTTCTAAATGACCATCCTCGAGTTCAGCTGCGCTGCAATATCAGTGATAGCAATATTGATTTCTATCGCGACTCTGTGGATGTCGCTCTTCGATATGGTACTCCAAACGATTCTAACTTGTATGGTTTTAAAATCTGTGATGTGCCGAGAGTTATTTGTGCGGCTCCAAGTTACATTGAGAAGAATGGACTTCCAAATCATCCTGAAGACTTGCATCGCCACAATGGCCTGTTCTATCAACTTCAAGAAACTATTCAAGATGAGTGGGTTTTCAGCAAAGAGCATGATGCCCTAAAGGTTAAGCTGACGGGAAATCGGGCGTCGAATGATGGTGATCTCGTGCGTAAGTGGTGCGTTTCGGGGCATGGCTTCTCGATCAAGTCATGTTTAGACATGGCCGACGATCTACTAAACAATAGAGTCGTCAACCTTATGCCTGATTATACCCCTACCGGAACAGACCTTTGGCTCGTATGCCCAAGCCGTCAGTGTATTACGCCGACAGTGCGGGTGTTGCGAGATTACTTTCGTCAGCGGACACACAGTACGCTATCCGCCCTCATTGAGCGTGGCATATTAACCTCAAAGGCATTGCACAAATTGTAATCCCACCTCTCCCTTCGAGTGGTGTCAGGTAACCTTTATTACCACTTTACCCATGTGTTTACCCGATGCTTGATAATCGTAGGCGAACACAGCCGACTCAAATGTAAAGGTCGTATCTATAATAGGGTGGATGTTGTGTGCACTTAGTGCTTTGTGCAAGTTCGTCTGCATGGCTTTGCTACCCACATAAATCCCAAAAACCCTTAGGCTTTTGCCCATGATAGGGAGAGGGTTAACTTTTGCATCCAGCCCTGACAGCACGCCAATCAGGCTAATAACTCCGCCAACTTTGACTGCGGTCATCGACTTTTCCAACGTTCCGGCGCCCCCTACCTCAAGTACCATATCGACACCTTTGCCACCTGTGAGGCTATGTACTTCCTGCTCCCAGTCAGGTGTTTCTCGATAGTTGATGGTGTGTGTCGCGCCCAACGACCGAGCCTGCTCTAGTTTTTCATTAGAACTTGACGTGACAATGGTGCTGATCCCATGAGCTGCGGCCAACTGCAGTGCGAAAATTGACACACCGCCAGTGCCCTGGAGCAGTACTGTCTGGCATTTTTGTAATGGCTGCGCATGTTCAAACATGGCATGCCAAGCGGTCAGTGCGGCACAGGGCAGCGTTGCCGCTTCTTCATAATTAAGGTGATCGGGAAAAATGATAAAACTGTCTTCATGTCCCACAGTTTCATGAGCTAGCATGCCATCTGTGGTGCCGCCTCCGCGAGCGACCTGCTGGATTTCTTGGTTGATAGACCCGTCTATCCAATTAGGAAAGAACAAACCAACCACACGATCGCCAACCTTGAGGTTTTTGACCTCGTCTCCTATTTCGACCACTTCACCTGAACCATCTGAGAACGGGACAACCTCTTCATTGGCGTAACGCAGATTTAAAATATCGCGATAATTGAGGGAGACAGCTCTTACTTTGATCCTTACCTCATTGGCTTTGAGCGCTGCAGTTGTCATTGAGCTAGCTTTAAGCTTATTCTCACCCGGCTGAATCGTATATTTCTTCATAACTGGCTTCCCTTGGGCAATGTCACGCCATAATCAGCGGTCTCGGGATCGGCGACCGCCTAAATACCATTATTTGTTCAAAGCTGAGTAATCACGACTGTGAATTCAACCAGTCCTGTGTTACCTCATCTAGGTCCTTTCCCTCTCGGCACACTTGATAGTCGAGGGCGGCAATGATGTCATTTGAAAACCTGAGTTTATCGAGAACCTCCAATTGCTCAGGTGTGAACAGAGCGGCTCTATCTTGTCGCAGTAAAAGAACAGCGCGATCCACTACGCCGAGCAAGCCCTTAGGGTCAGCTATTTCTCTAATCGTGTACTTATAGTGCAGAAACTGTGGCTTCCAGAGTGGCACGACTATCCATTCCTTGTTTGCCACGGCTCGCTCGTAGGTTCCGAAACAATCCTCTTCAGAGCCCGTATGGAAGCGATAGCCAGCCTCTTGCAATCCATACTCTTCGAGCATTTTTTTAGAAAAACGACTGATGCCAGCCCCTGGATTAATGCCTTGAATGTCGTGCTTCATTTTAGAAATTACATCGTCTTTTAGAAGGTCACTGACTTGTGAAACTGACGACTCAGGTACGTAATCAGGTACTCCCCACAGCGCATATGGCTCGTAATGGAGGCCTAGTTCTAATAGCGGCACCACCGTTTCTACCTCTTCTTTATATGCGCCGTGACTTGATGGCAACCAAGCGGAGGAAAGCATGTCCACTTTGCCGGCCTTTAACTGCGCAAAGTTGTCTTGGTGTGGGGCATAATGACGGGTAACTTCAAACCCCATGTCATTCAAAGTATGAGTGACTAACGAGGCGGCCACATGGTGAAACGATAGATCGGTAACCCCGATGGCAATACTCGGTTTCATAGCGATTCTCCTGATTTGCAGTAACTTAGGTCATGTAAACTAAACTGGGTCTTAATCGAGCTTGATGCGCAGAACGTGGTAGGGTTTGGATGAGCCTTCTTTGCCTTGGTTTAGTGCTGGGTTGAGATTCAACGAATTTTGGGTGAGATAGAGATATTGCCCTTGTATTGAAAAGCCGTCAGCCCAAGAAAGGAGCTTGTCGTCTTGAGCAAAGATTTGATATTGACCATTGCGTACTACACCTATGGCATTCTTTTCAACATCACCAACGTAGATATCGCCTCCAGCGCTGATAATCATGCCGTCACTTGGACGCTTCTCACTGTAGAACTCTATTGTTGAGGCGAGTGACTGCTCCGACATTGTTTTATCGGCCAATGCCTTTGCAGGGATACGATAAATGACACTGCCATTCACCGTACCAAAATAAACCCACTCAAAATCACTATCGATAGTGATAGGGTTCAGCCCCAAATAAAGGGCATCAATGGTGCCGTCTTCGCGTTTCGCCGCCATGAGGTTTCCGTCGATGTCAACATTGTGTTTCGGCGCTAATAATGCGGGGTTTGACGTGAGAACACGTCGTGATTGCCCTGTCTCTAGGTCGACAATCACGAACGCAGGCGCTGGTTCACCCGCCAAGTTGCCCAGTGTCGTGTCGGCGACATACATTAGGTTTCTTTTAGTGTCCAAAGCAAAATCTTGCAAGAATGAGTTAGCGACGACGACGTCTTTGCTGATCTCAATACGTTTATATAAACGGTCGCTGACACTATCCCATGCTACGACTTGGGGGGCAGATGTAGCGCTGCCCATATCGAGTATCCAAACAACGCCATTAGGTGTGCTATCGATGCCTATCACAGACGCAAAGCCGACCTCACCTTGTTCGGGACCATCTGACCAATCTTGACTAGGAAACGCCGCTGCTGTGCCATCTTGGAGTAGCTCGACAACGCGAAGCTCCGGAGCGTCTAACGGTTGCATAGATAGAAAAGTACGACCCTGTTCGGTGACGGTAATGTTACCCGGTCGGGTTCCATTCATTTCAGCTACGACTTCAATATCAGCAGCGAGGGCTGAGTTGAGAAGCGAGACACTGGCAAGTGCTAGGAGGATATGGGTAGCTCTGCTCATAATTTGTTCCTGTAATATTAGCAGCCTCGCGGCATAGCTCACACGAGAGCAAGTCACTCAAGGGCAAGGCTGGGATGTGAAACCACACGATTTATCCAATGTGAGTCATCTCGTTGATAGTGAAGGACTCTACTGCCCCCTCTGTCGCTTTGAGGTAATCCGATAGGTGTTTGTTGCCCATGTGTATCTGCCAGAGCTCGCGTGACTCCCAGTTTTCATAGAATACAAAATGAGCTGCGTTTTCATTGTCTTGGTGTAGGTCGTAATTGATGCAGCCTTGCTCGGCACGCGTGATATCAATGAGTTTGAGTAGCTCTGCTTTTACAAGGTCAACTTGGGCGGCATTTGCCAAAATGTTTGCAACGATGGTTAACTTGGTCATTTGAAACACCTCTTGTTCAATGTGGCGGGGAGATTGATGCCCCAATTGAAGTTAGACTCAGCTAGTTCACTTTGCCAATAGCCAGGTTTGAGATAGTCTCAATCAAGAATTGAGAATGCTGGGTCTTGGTGCGCGATTGCAGGGAAGGCGAGATGAAACTTGCACTAACGAAGAGTAAAACGAATGCTTTTGCTACTAGTGTGGTGATGTTTAGTTTCGCCAAATGCATATTCTGCACTATTGTTGATGGTGAGGAATGTAGAGTAAGGAGCGTTAAACCATGGTCACAAATAAACAGCGGGTAATAGAGTTGCTTGTAGCTACGAAGTACGGTGTTTCTGCCTCTGAAATGCCCACTCTTATTGATGTTCCAAAAGACGAAGCTTTGGGTATTATTAACGAGCTCATCTCAGAAGGTGAGAATATTCATTCTCTGGGCGATGGCATGAATCCAGAGGAGTTTGTACTTTATTCTATTGGTGTCATCGATGAAACGGTTACGCCTCACACTCGCGAAAAGTGATGTCTGTGACAGTGATGTCTTCCGATGAAGCGCTTCGTATACGTAGGCTTTTCTCAAAGCTGGAGCAACATTATGGTTGGTTTGACTGGTGGCAAGCTCAAGAACCCTATGAGGTAATGCTTGGTGCAGTTTTAGTGCAAAACACTAACTGGCAAAATGCCCAGAAGGCGTTGGACAACCTAGCGCCATACCTATCGCCAGAATGCATTGCAGCGATGGAATTAGAGAGTCTGGCTGAAAAGATACGGCCAAGCGGTTATTACAATCAGAAATCCCAAAAAATCAAAGCCGTTTCAGAGTGGTTTAGTCGATACCACTATGACATTGCATCAGTGAGAGAATGTTCTCTGGAGCAATTGCGACCAGAGCTTCTGTCTATCAAAGGGGTCGGCGGGGAGACCGCGGATGTGATTTTGACCTATGCCGTCAAGAAGCCATCCTTTGTCATTGATGCCTATGCTCGGCGAATCTTATCTCGTTATGGGCACGCTGTGCCAAGCTCTTATGAAGCCTTCAGGGCTCAAATGCAACACGTATTTCCTCCAGATACCAAGCGCTACGCCTACTATCATGGTCTTATGGTGGAACATGGTAAAGAGTTTTGTAGGCCCAAGCCGAATTGTGCTGTCTGTCCTTTGGGGAATAATTGTAAAAAGATTGGAATTTAGTTTCTGCCGCCATTAAATATCGACGAAGAATAAGTTGAACAGATACAGAAACAGTCCTAGGCGGCATAAGGCCGAGAGGTTCTGTCTTTTACCATGACCCGCCCTTTATCTTGAATAGATAGGGTTCGCAGAAGCGGTAGCAGGCATTGAACCCTGCTACCTTTTCAAATTTGTGACTAGCTTTGATTCTCTAATGTTAGTTTTCGCGTAGCAAGATAGCGAATATGAATCAAATCAGCAGGTGTTATGTCAGCGAGATGGCAGATCATCGAGGGTGTCATGCCGTACGCGACAAGATTCTCCCAGCTTTGATAAGCGCGTTCTATATATTCCAACTCCTGTCGATTAGCGGCGGCGACTCCCTGTCTAACATTTCGCATCTGTGTACCGATCCAGATTGGCGACGCGTGAGCATTGTCTTGATGAAAGTGCTCATAAGGGTTCAGTGTCGTCATCATTTTCTCTTGTTTAGGATTCGCTGAGCAGAATAACTACCTAATCACTTTAGATATAGGCAGCCATATTGGTTTTTATCATTAATCATATTTATGCTTCCTGGCTAACGTCGAGTCGTTTTTTATCGCCATGGCGCTAAATGGTAAGTACCAAAATTATCCAGCCCTACAATACGCTCCATCACTTGGTCGTAGACACTATTGAGAGGCCATCGCTGTTAGTAAAAAACTTTTCGCAGCAAATGACATAAGTGTCCGACTTTCATAAACGAGGATTGAACCGCTTGGGATGGCTTGATTGAGGCAACGACTTTGAAAAACACATTCATCACGAAATTAGCATTGCCAACCACTGGTATTCTGGCACTTACAACAACCGCACAAGCGTTTGAGTTGGGTGCAGATACAAGACGCGGTGTGACCTTTCAGTTCGATAAAGTGATAGTCGGTGTAAAAGACAACTATGTGAATGGTGGTTTCGCTTTTCTAGAAAAGCCAATCTCTGCGGAACATAACATCAGCTGGTTTGTTGAAGGTGGTGTCGGTTATAACTGGAACAGCGAACGTGTTGATGTGCATGCCCCTGTTGGTCTGCGCTGGGAGCCAGTAAAAAACCTAGATGTCGATCTATTTGCAACACCGGAAGTTAAATTTAACGATGGTGCGGATGTCGGAGTAGGTGTGGACTTAGGTGTATCTTGGAAGTTCTAAACCTGATGGCTCTATAGCAGATAGCTCTATTGCAGATAGCAAAGAGGCAATACATAAAAGTATTGCCTCTAGATGTTTGTAGTCAAAGTAATGTTTGTTTAACCGTTACTTAATCGATGACTTATCGTCAAGTATGTTGCTCACCAAAGTCCCCACTTGCCTAGCTAACAATTAGGCCAAAGCGATGGTGTCAAATTCTATTGATACTGGTTGTTTTGAATCACCGATTTCAGTATTTCTCGTGCCGCCTTGTGGTCTTCATCGTTTACAAAACGCCGGTGGTAGATCATGCGGTGCTGTACGTTGCGTATTTCCAGTGGAATCGGGAATATTTTCAGGTTTAACATTGGAGCCAAATGTTTGGCGAGCGACAGCGTTGATGCACCTAGTAGATTCGTTGTGGCTGCGAGAGCAAGCATACTGGAAACCGATCCTGTTTCTGCTTTGATGACTCTTGGTGGGCTGGGCTTTTGCGACAAATAATCCATCATATTGGCGTTGTTACGACGAATTTTCAGGGCGATATGTTGGGCTCGATAGTAGTCTTCGTAAGAGAGCGAGTCACCGATATCTGGATGATCTTTTCTGCACACACAAACTGCTGGTTCTTCAATAATGTCTTCCACAACGTGTGCTTGGCTGGTGCTTGTGGCGAAATCGATCGCAAGGTGAACCTTTTGTGAGTCTATATCGGCGAGCAATTGCTTTTCACTAAGCGGTGCCTCAACAAAAGAGAGCCCAGGTAAATCACAAACCAGATGCATTAGGCTCTCGCTACAGTAGACTCGAGTGATCTCTTGTCGCTTTTCTATCGTCTCGAGTACCGCGAGCGGCATTTCGATCTTATCGGACAGTGCCACGGCCGCGCCAGTTGGTGCGATCCCCCTTCCTGATCGAACGAACAACGTCTTTCCCACTACACTTTCTAATCTTTTCAAGGCTGCACTCACCGCTGGCTGAGTAAGGTTAAGCTCTTCTGCTGCTAGAGTGATAGAGCGGTGTCGATACACTGCGCTAAAAGTGGATAGAAGGTTTAAGTCCATAACAAACTGGTCTGAAGGATGATATCTCTATCCTAGCAGAGGGTTAGGTGCTGTCAATTAGGTGAGATGGCTTGCTTTGTAAGAGAGCCATACCAATCAGTGCATAAATGAAATTTATGTTTATTGGGTTCTTTGCTTTATTTATATTATTTTCATAAATGCTTAAGCTTATTCTCAACAGCACAGGGAGGTGATTGCTTGTTCAGAGATTAAGAGAATTCAACTATGAAAAACATTCGTATCATTTCCATTATGGCGTTGTCCGCGCTGGTCTTCACTGGTGCTGCCAACGCTCACACGACAGATTCTGACTTAAAGTTTAGAGGCGGTTTGGGTTATACCGCCCTTGAAGGTAACCACTCGGCAGTCAATGCCACAGTGGGGTTGGAGCTTAATCAATACTTAGGGATTAACTTCGATCTCTACAAAGGCACTGATAGCAGCATCGATTATACCGGTGGCGGTTTTGCTTTGGAGCTTGGCTACAACGTTGCTTTACCAAACAGTTTTGAGCTTCGCCCTTTTGTAGAGGGTGGCATGACGACAGGTGTCATGAACAATGAAATCGAGGGCATGAACAGAGATGGTCATCTTGGTTTTAGCTCAAATATTGGTCTTCGAGTTCAGCACGAAGAAGTGCCTGTTTATGCCGAGTTTAAAACCGACATTCACACTTCACACACCGACGCCCGTTTCTTACCTGAAAATACGTTCCTAGTCGGTTTTCGACTGCCCTTATAGCGTCTATTTTAACCAAATCTAGCGAGCGTGCTCGCCCCTTAATACTAACTTTTTAATCACCAACCCTACATTGTGGGTGTGGAGAGATCACTATGCGAAAAATTCACCAATTAAGCGTTATGACTGGCGCGATCCTCATGTCGAGTGCGGTACTCGCGCAGAATCCGTTTGAGCACTATCAATCAGAAAACTCAGCCAGTTTTTCAGGCTACAAACACTACAACTACGAACAAAATGTCAGTACGGACGAGCTGATGAAGCAAGGCGGTAAGATTTACTCCTCTCCTGAGGAAATCCACGCCATCTTACAAGGTGGTCTCAAGACCGACATTCAAACGGGAGAAGAGCTTTGGAAAGAAGGTCTGATGTTTGACGGTATTGAGCCGATGGATCATATGGTTACCGCTGCTAACTGGTTCCCAAGAACGGAAGAGGTTCAGCACAATGAAATGCGAGTGACCTTCATGGGTACTTCTCCCATGATTCGACCAGGGCAGGCCAATACGTCAATCTATGTAGAGCTTGGCAATGGCGATAATTTTGTGTTTGACCTGGGTGAAGCGTCCATTGCCAACTACATTGGCGCCGGTGTCGCTTTGAACGAACTCGATAAGGTGTTCATCACTCACTTACATGTCGACCATTTTGGCTCACTACCTTACTTGTATCAGTTTGGTGGTTGGAACGGTCGCTGGGAAAAGCCGCTGACGATTTATGGTCCTTCTGGTCGTAACCCAGAAGATGGTACGCGCCATATGGTTGAAGGCATGCTGCAGATGCTTTCGTGGCACCAAGATGCCTTCGATGTGTTTCCATCTGGTAACGATATAGAGGTGGTGGAATACGACTTCAAAGATGATGGCGGTGTGATTTACGACGTTGATGGCGTAAAAGTGTCTCACTGGCGTCGTTCACACGCTAAAGATGGCGCATCTGCGTACAGGCTGGATTGGACGATCAATGAAGAAGAATCGTTATGTTTTGTATGGACAGGCGATGGCCGACCAACTGAGCTTGATATTGAATATGGCAAAGGCTGTGATTTGTTTGTCACCGAAGTACAAACCGAGTTAGTAGGGCTTGCTTCTATCGTACAGGGGGTGCCTGCCTTCTTGACGCGCTACACCATCGATACGCACCACACCTCTGGCTACGCGGCAGGTTGGCTTGCAAATCAGGTACAGCCAAGGCTGTTCATGACGACACACATGGAATTTGACCCTTATTACAACAACGAGACGGTAGCCCAGGTTCGTGAACATTGGAAAGGGCCATACCATTTCGGAGCTCCAGACATGATCGTCGCCAACATTACTCCGGACAAAGCGTGGGTGCGAGAGGGGATTATTCCAGATTTTCCGAATAACCGAGCACCTCAATTCAACTTAAACGACGGCGAAGTGTTCCGAGTACCAGTGCCTAAAAATTCGAGAGCCGATATTCAAGAGCAAGAGATTCGAGACCTAGAAATCGATGAGTCATTGTATTACCCAGAGGGGTATCACCCTGAACTGCTTAAAGAATGGCCATTGGATCGTGATTTGATCGTACCGACCGAAGTGTTGCCAGAGAGCATGAAACGCGGCATGGGTGAGAAGCAAAGAATGGTGGATGAAATGCGTAAAGCCCATGGCCTAGAGCCTCGTTCAGTCCATAGAAAGTCGTCTTCAGATCCATATCGTGATACTCGCGAAGACAACACCAAAGAACAATAACCCTTACTAGCGGGTATTACATACGATGCCCGCGCTCCAACCGCTTTTTATCGAGACCACATTATGTTTAGACGATTGACCACTTTCACATTAATAACTATGAGCCTGACAGGAACAGCAGTATATGCAGCACAACATGATCATGACACGCTCTTTAGCCGCGACAATGCCGTTATGGCCGCTGCCGCTGTAGAGACAGTAAATACCTACTGCGTTGAGCTTGGTTCGATGACCTCCGAATACTCAACTAAAAATGCCACCATGATTCGAGAAACTATCGAAGGGTTATCAAGTGAAGTATTACACGAGGCCTATACCTTCAGCGAAGACGATGAAATATATCTACAAGGTGTCGCTCTTGGCAAAAAATTGATTCAGGAAGCTGAACATAAAGGGCACGTGAACCAAATGTGCGTTCAACCAGAGGAGACAACGTTATGAAAAAAATCGTACTTAGCTTGGTAGCAATGATTCCAACTTTGGCTCTTGCTTGTGGTGCTCACGTCCATAACACGTTACCGCACTATGAAAACTACACGGAGTCACTAGTTGCAATGTCGGTTTGTAAAGTGAATGAGCATATATCGGAAGAACAATCAGCGGTGTGGTTTAAAAAATTGGCGTGGGTAGCAAACGGCAAGGACGAGGAGTTGTTTGAACACTACGCTCACTTTGCCGCGGATCATGTAAAGGAGATTGCGAATGATTCTGAAATGCTACCCAAGTGGACGAGTGACTATTGTAAAGAGCAGTTTTTTGATGTGATGGCGATGGATCAGGTTGTCCTAGAAGATCTTTATGACGAGCAGGAATTGGCCGATCGAGATTTCAATCGCCATATTAAGTCGTCAGGTAGCGAGAACTCGTTAGAAAAGCCTCAAGCATAGTGTTTTTACCGAATGGCCTATTCACGATTGAGCGGTGATTAAGGAGTGAAAGCCGCTTTCCTCATTGCTCCTCATTTTTGCTTTCATCTATTTCAGCGATGTCTCCTTTCATGGTAATAGTGGATTCGCGAGCAACGACTTGCTCACCACTGAAGCGACAGGCCTCTATAACGAATTGACTAATAACGTAATGAATCGAGTCGGTGTAAAGCTCGATGACAATGCGACGGAGAAAAAAGCGGGCTGCCTTAACATCTTAATGCCAAATAGTATTCCTGGACTAAGTCGCGAGGTACGAATAATCGCACCTTCCGATTTCTAACTTAATGCAAGCCAGTTTAGCATTACGCGAAACTGGCTACTTTCGGAATCGCAATCTGGATTAGACCTAAGTGGGGGTTGTGGTTTCAATATCCATGGCGCAAAGTAAGGGAAAATTATTGATACAAAGATAGACAGATGGATTTAGCGAGTTTTCTAAGGTTGATTCTTCTTGCCTCAATATGGGGCGGCTCCTTTTTATTTATGCGCATAGCGGCCAACGTAATGGGGCCAGCGGTACTGATTGAAGCGAGAGTATTTTTTGCGGCCATTGCTCTGTTGGTCGTTAGTATTTATCTAAAGAAGAAACTAGAGTTCAGCAAGCATACTCGACACTTTTTTATCATTGGACTGTTCAATACTGCGCTGCCATTTCTATTGTTTGCTTATGCCGCGCAAACGTTGAATGCCTCCACATTGTCGATTCTCAATTCAACCGCTGCCATTTGGGGGGCGGTGATAGGTGTTTTCTGGACCAAAACACCGCTAACAAAGCGTGGGGCGCTTGGATTATTGATAGGTATTATTGGTGTTGCTGTGTTAGTTGGTTGGGATGCGGTACGGATAGGTGAAGAGGCGACGTTACCGATTATTGCAGGGGTGATGGCTGCGTGTTGTTATGGCATTGCGACCAATTACGCAAAGAATGCGCCTTCCGTACCGGCATTTAATAATGCGCATGGCAGCATGTGGGCAGCCTGTTTGATCGTGTTGCCGTTGATACCTTTTGTACCGATGAGAGAGTCGCCGACTCAAGAGGTCTGGCTAGCGGTAGTATTGCTGGGCGTTGTCTGTACTGGGGCGGCATATTTGCTCTATTTTCGTTTGGTTACCGATATTGGGCCGTCTTCCGCGTTGTCGGTCACCTTTCTAATTCCGATGTTTGGAATACTATGGGGCAATTTGTTTTTGGGAGAACCTATCGGCATAAACACTGTAGTCGGAACGATATTGGTTATTAGTGGCACGATGCTTGTGACGGGATTCTCTTTATCATCATTTAGGAAAGTCCGAGCCCGGTAAGGTTGGAATGAGGTCGACTTGCCACCTAATTTAGACAGTGGCAAGTCTTTGGGGTGTTTATACTTGGGCTGTGGTAGCAGGTTTGAAAAGTTCTCGAGTTTGTTGAATTACCACAAAAAATACACTTGCCATAATACACCCAATAAAAGTAGCGGTGACTATGCCACCAAATGACGCCCAACCAAGAGCTTTTTGGCCGCCAGAGCCGACAGCGTTCGCCAGCATTAAGGGTATCAATCCAACCCCGAACGAGAACGCGGTCATAAACACTGCGCGAGCACGCAAGCGGAGTGCTTGAACCGCCGCTTGCTTAATCGTTAGTTCACCGTCATCGCGCAGCGTTTTAGCGAACTCGACAATAAGAATCGCGTTTCGAACCGTCATACCTATCAGCAAGATGGCCGATAGCTGGGTAAGAATGTTGATGTTGCCACCAATATGAATCACGCCTTCAACGATACCGATAACCGCTGTTGGAACGGTCAACATAATCGCGAGAGGGATCAGCCAAGACTCATACTGCGCGACTAACACTAAGAAGGTGACTAGCAGAGCAAGCCCCATGACTAGGGCAACCGTATTGCCCGCATTGACTTCTTCTTTTGCTGCGCCGGTGAACTCAACACGATAACCAAACTCTTCAGCAAGCTCTTGTATCGCCTGGATAGCTTGACCCGTAGCGACGGTTGGAATGACGTCGATGAATACCCCTTGCTCAGCGTTATAACGAGTAATGAAATTAGGGACTTTGATTTGTTCTACATCGAAGAGCTTGTCGTAGGTGATACGTTTGCCATTTGGTTTAGACAGCCCTGTTTGTTTCAGTGCCTTCGGGTCCAATCGATAATTGGGGTCATTTTGCACCATCACCTTGTAGTTTCGTCCACCCATATTGAATGTGTTGATGTACATACCGCCAAAGTGGGTTTGCATGCCTTCGACCACATCCGAGAACGTAACACCATATTTTAGCAAGTCGTCACGCTTGATATTGAGTTTCATGGAAGGTTTTTTCACTTCGAACTGAGCCATCGCTAGGCCAATTCGCTTATCTTCCATTAAGCGTGTGTTAAAGTCCATTGTGAGCTTGTAAAGTTCACTGGGTGTTAATTCCGGTGCAAGCAAAACGAAGTTTACGCCATCGACCATACCTAGCTCAGGAATGACAGGTGGTTTAAAAGCAAAGGCTTGGATCTCGGTATTTTCAGCTAAAACGGCATTCACTTGGTCTGTGATAGCGACGTCTGTAGCCGTTCGGCTTTGCATATCATCAAGCGACACTAACATCATGAAACTGCTCATTTCTGCCGTTCCAGTTAACAGATTAAATCCAGATGCCTCAACACTGGTGGAAACGCCAGGTAGCGCATTGAGCTGCTTGGTCAGATTGGCTAGATATTGGTCGGTTTGTGTCAATGCCGTGCCTTGTGGGAAGCTTCCAACCACAAAGATAGCGCTAGTATCTTCTTCTGGTAGGAGACCGGTTGGTAAGCTCGCGCCTCGCTCTACCGATAGATAGAGGCCACCAACTAGCAGCGCGATGGTCAGTATTGGTAAGCGAGTTGCGGTCCATGCTAGACCGGTAAACGCTCGGATTTTCTGTGTAATAACCCATTCAACGGACTTTGCGATGGCATTTTTCTTCGGCGGCTTCATAAACAGTGCACAAAGCGCGGGAGTCAATGTCAGCGCCACTAAGGTTGAAACTACCACAGAGGCACATAGGACGATGCCAAACTCAGAATAGATAGTGCCGGCCATGCCTGGAATAAATAGTGAAGGAGTAAAAACGGCGAGCAACACGAGCATAGAAGCGACAATCGGAGAGAAGGTGATATCTAATGCTTTAGATATTGCCTGCTTAACCGTCATCTCTGGATGTTCGTGGAGTTGGTGTTCGGCGTTTTCAATAACGATAATAGCGGCATCCACAACAATACCAATCGCCATCACCAGACCAAACATGGAGATGATGTTGATTTGAATACCAAGTCCGCTCATGACCGCAAACGTGCCAATAAGAGAAACTGGAATCGCTGTTACTGTAATCAAGGTCAATCGAAAATTTTGCATAAAAAGGAGCGTGACCAAGGAAACAATGGCAACCGCGAGGACTAAGGTTTCTACAACGCTATAAATGGCGCCATCAATAAAGGTGGTAGCATCGTAGACGGTTTTGATTTGGTAATCGCTAGGCTGTTGTAGAAGGGATTTAATGCCGGAGGCTACATCCATTGCGTTGGCTTCTGGAGTCTTGTAGATGAACAGCACTGCACCGTTAGCGTTTTCACCATAAGCATTGGCGGTATAGATTTCGCTGCCTAGCTCGATTTCTGCGATGTCTCTTAAGAAGATGGTTTTTCCCAGCTCGTCTGAGCGAACGACGATGTTGCCGAACTCTTCCGGGGAGGATAAGCCACCCTCGACGGTAATTGGGAATTCAAACTTATCGTTGACCACGCTGCCTGCGGAGGCAATCTTATTTTGGGTGGCGATAGCATTATTGATTTCATCGACATTGATCGAGTAATGCTTCATTTTGTTCGGGTTGAGCCAAACACGAATCGAGTATTTCTTTTCACCAAGTACATCGACTTTTGACACGCCGTTGATACGCTGAATTCTCTCTTTTAGCGGGCCGCCTGCAAACGCGCTGATCTCGATAGCCGATGCGTCGCCAGACGGGTCAGTAATTGAGATGCCGAGCATTAAGCCATTAGAGAGCTTCTCCACTTTAACGCCATTTCGCATCACATCGCCGGGTAGCTCCGGAAGGGCAAGATTGATGCGATTTTGTACCAAGTTAACGGCTTTGTCTGAATCAGTACCACTTTCAAAAACGACTTCCAGTGTATAGGTGCCGTCTGCACCGCTGGTGGACTTCATATACTCCATTCCAGCGACTCCATTTACCTGTTTTTCAATTTCAGGAGCGACAGATTTCGCCATAACATCAGCACTAGCACCGTCCATAAACGTGGTGACTTCTACGGTCACCGGCGCAACATCGGGGTACCTTCCTATTGGGGAGTTGGCGGCAGCGATAGCTCCAATAAGAGAGATTAAAAGCGCAATAACAATTGCAAACTTAGGCCGTTCTATGAACATTTTAAACATGTTAGCTACCCATTGGTGAATAATTGTTCCGAGTTTACGCCTGGGTATTTTTAATCACAATTGATCGGCTGACTGTTCTATCAGCAAACTAAATAGCAAATATTTGAGGTTCGAATAGCAAGGTTTGACATCGTGTCTGAGGAGCTAATTTAGTGACTATGTATTTGCTGATGAAATAGGAGCTATTTTTCCCGTGAGTTTTATTGTCGCTACAGTGGCACTCCTTTCTAAAATTAATTGGATGAAACTCGAATGAAAAAACTGTTAGTAACGACCATGATGCTTGTCGGCGTGACCCCTGCACTTGCTTATCACCCATGTGATCCTGGCAATGCGGTTACTGATGCGGTAGAGGGAGCTGTCGTTGGTGGTGTGGTTGGTGCGATGGCTGGTGATGCCAAAACAGGAGCGATGATTGGTGGTGCAGCTGGCATCGTTGATGGCGCATACGACGAAGCAGAATGTGATGCGTTAGTGGATGAGGCGATTGTTGACGAGGTGAACGTTGCGGATTATGAAGACCGAGTCGTCGACGAAGTCATAATTGACAGCGCGCTAGACGAAGGATGGTAGTGATCAGGTCGAGGTTTTCGTCAATTCTTTTGTCGGTATAACTGACCATAACTCCCTGAACTCTATTGATAATATAAAGGTCAATAGAGCTAGCGTAATAAATGCTATAACCTTGGGTTAATTGTTCTATCCCCTCTCGACCCTTAGTCTGCTCGCGTCATTTATTTCTAGGATTAGTTTCATGCGCGCGAGCATTACCCTTTTAAGCGCAGCTGTGGCTGCGTGCTTCTCTTTTTCTTCTTATGCTGCTAACGACTCGGATACACAGGTTCAGGACATGTCAGACCCTCTGGCGGTTTACACCCAAGCCGGTGCTGGTGCTTCTGATAAAGGTCTGAACTTTAAAGTAGGCCGTACCTATGACACGGGTAACCCAGAGACCATGGCGATGAATATCATCGAGGTTAAAGGCGTGGTTGGTGAGTACTTAGGCTGGTCAGGTTCAAGCCATCGTGATAATTCCATTGATAGTGTTCGTTTTCGTAACTTCAGTGTAAACACGACGAATGGCCGAGGCTCTCAGGTTGATTTGAACTACAACGTGGAGCAGGAGAGCTTAAACGCCTCCTACAGCTTCATTCAAGCGCTACCAAAGCTGGGTAACCTAAATCTCTATCCGCTAGCCGGTCTAGGCGTCAATGTGAGAAATGGCGAGTTTCAAGGCTGTGAAAATATGCCAAATGTTGATTGCCCAGTTGAGAAGCAAAACATTGGCTATACCATTCCAGGCACGTATGCAGTTGTAGGTGCTTACACCAAGTATGCGATTACCGATAAGCTGTGGCTTAACTATAACCCAATGTGGTTGACGACCATTTCAGGCTCAAAATCGTATGTTGAGAATGCGTATGGACCGGGTATGGACTCTATCTTTACCAACGAGTTTGCGGTGTCTTACCAGTTTACGCCGCGCTTTAACGTGCGCTACTTTGCTAATTGGACGCAGGAGCAAAATTACTTTGATGGTGACCAAAGAGTGGAATTTAACTACCAGTTCTAATTGTGTGGTATAAGAGTTTCATTGAGCAGGGACGCTCTAATCAAGAAAGGAGAGAAGATATTCATTCCCTCGAATACCTTTGATTTATTGGGAATTAGTGGAGATTAGAACGGGAAGACAATGCCTACTTTGCCATAGGTGTTACGCTTGTCATCACCGTGTTTACCTTCGTTACCAATCTCAACGTATGGGATCATGTTGTCGATAGCAGTAAATGTCGCACGCAGTTCAACGTTGTAGGTCATGTCTTTGCTTTGGTCGCCAGAAATTACTTTCTTTTCGTGTTGCTTCTGGCCTACCACTTTAGCGTTTAGATACATGCGTTCTGTCAGTTGCTTTCCAGCAGCTAGGTCAAAGCGAGTGATGTCGCCGCGAGCAGTGCCATTGTTTGAGTTAAGGTCGATATCTTTACGCAAGCGGAATGATGTATCAAACATATCAGCAACGTTACCGCCTACTGTTACACCAAACTTGTTTTGATCATTAGCTGGTTGTTGGCGACTTTTCTTATCAACAAACTCGTACTCACCTTTTAACCAAAAGCTTTCGAATTCGTGCATGTAGTTAACGTTGTACTCGTTCTCAAAGTTTGCTTTGCGTTTAGCTGAAAGACCAAATCCTTCATAACCGATGAATGCTTTGATTCCAGAACCGTTAGAGGTTACGTATTCTGTTTTGCCATCAACAAATTTAGCATCGAGTTCAATACCACCAGTTACACCTTCTGCCATTGCACCTGCAGAGAATGCAGATGTGATTGCGAGAATGATTGCTGTTTTTTTCATTTCGTTATTACCTATATTATTGTTTTGCCCCTGTAATTGGAGCGGCACAAAGGTACCTAAAAAATGAAATGTGACTAAATTAGGAAGTATTCGGTATTTTGATTGGTTGATTGGTTGATTGGTTGTTGGAAGAGCAACCCTCCCTGCCTCCCCTTATTAAGGGGAGGAGCTACTGGCTCACTACGCATCGCTATTTAACTTAAGCGATGTGACGATAGGAGCGAGCCTGTATTTCTCCCCTTTTATAAGGGGGAGTTAGAGGGGGTAAATGCGCAAGGCTAATAGATTTACGATAGATTCAAAGTATCACTCTAAACCTCTCTCACCTAAACTTAAAAATGAAACACGCAATAAAACATCGCTTTAGGAGCTAAGCGACACCATACCCTTAAGCGTTATATCAAAACATGGAGAATACCGATGAAGCCAACCGTAACACTATCTACTCTCATTCTATTGACCGCTTGCAGTGCACCGATAGATCAAGTGTCAGGTGTTGCGAGTGATGATCTGTGTAGTGCATTGCAAAAGGGGAGTGTGGCGGAAAACAGCATCATGATTAATGGTGAGGAAGTGACGATGGATAGTGTCTATGGAGAGCTGACAAAAAGAGAACTTAATCCTTATGAAAAAG
This sequence comes from Vibrio wakamikoensis, assembly GCF_050337275.1. NCBI lineage: Bacteria > Pseudomonadati > Pseudomonadota > Gammaproteobacteria > Vibrionales > Vibrionaceae > Vibrio > Vibrio wakamikoensis. The sequence continues at coordinate 100,639 of NZ_JAKJST010000022.1, forward strand.
GGTGCTTTGGTAGTCAGAAAAAAGCCATAGAGTATCGAAAGCGGCAAGAAAAAATTGTCGCAGAGGCGTTAAATTACTAGATTCAATGCAAAAAAAAAGCACCTCAACAATGTTGAGGTGCGGTAGACCCAATTTTCCATTCCAAGTTCCAATCAGAGTTCCAATAACGTTCGGGTCTCAAAGGGCTAATGCCAAACTCTGTTATAGCGCGTTCAAGTAGGCCTTTAGCGCCTTCAGTCGAACAGTTGCACCACCGATGATGTCCATAAAACCGAGTTTAGGTGACGGCTTGTTGGCAGATATCCAGCCAGAGCCAGTTGCACCAAGTGGTACGTTGTAGCCTTCTGGTTCGTTAAACTCGATGATGACTGTACGACCATGGCTGCTCGTGTTATTGCCAACGTGCTGTCTTACATGCTGCGTGGAACCTTGTGCAGAGACGGTGGCTTCACCAGTATTGCTCGTAATGCTGTGCACTCGGCCTCGAAACACTTCGCCAGGGTGAGAGTTAACAAAAAACTCTGCAAATTGCCCTTGCTCAATATAGCGATAGGTTTGATCGCTAACGCGCATTTCAACAAACTTTCGGTTGGTATCGAACAGATGCAAGTTGCCAGTTCTAGAGCCTTCAGCAATGTTTATAACGCCTACAATTCCGTCGAATGGTGCACGAACCTGATTTCGGTCGTTCAGCCACTGCTTCTGACTGATTTGCGCGCTGATGCCATCCATATCCGATTTGGCAGCCATGAGATCCGCATGACCTTGCTGAATTTGGGTATGCAGTTCATCGCGCTCTTGCTCGGAGCTAAACTCGTCGAGATTGATTAAGCGGCGATGGTTTTTTTCATCGATAGCAATCTGCTCTTCAATGCTGGTAATTCGATGTTCCGCTGCCACTAAACTCGATTGTAAACTTTTTAGTTCATGATCCGTATCTTCCGATTCCAAGGTGTACAGCAAATCGCCTTTTTTCACTTCTTGGTTGTGGGTGACGTAGATCTTTTTCACCTGTTGGCCAAATAACGGGCTCAACACCGCATGCGGCGCTTTGACTGTGGTGCTATCGGTCAAATCTGCCGGTGACCAAAAGCGGTGCGCGGTAAACAGCATGAATGCGAGGAACACACCAAACCCGACACTAATAACCGCATTACGCAGTGTCCATTTAATAACGCCAAGTTTGACCAGCAGCCAAATAATCAGCACATAAGGAAGCATGATTTCTTTCATTACGCGTCCTCCGACTTTTTATTACCATGGATGCCACTGTGAATTACTTTACTCACAGCGCTTGCGACTGCATCCCAGTTGGTAAAGGCAATAATAATGGCCAGTACCCACCAAAGTTTGTCGATGAACAGGCCACATAAAGACAGAGCGAATACTAGATTAGCATGTGCGCTTTGCATGTATTGACTGCGGTGTACCGCAACTTCGTGCAATTGCCACAGCAGATAGAGCACATAGGTAATGATGGACAGGGTGATAACAAAAATCACGCCCATAAAGAATTCAGAATTCAACAGACCAAGAATGCTAGGCAAGTCTTGTGAGAAATAGTCGGCAGGCAGTGATTTACCATGAACCGTAGAGAGCTGAGCAAACATATAACTCAGAGAGAGAAAACCGCCGATGATGACAGCGGACTTAGTACTAAAATGTAACGCTCTTTTTATTAGTCTGAACATGTTTGTTCCCTGATTCAGGCTATCCGTAGCGATTTGGGTGATTGGGATTTGGATAAAGAGAGTGTAACCAAGGGTTTCCTTTGGATACATAACGCAAAATTGAGTTCAAATATAAACGCCAGTTATGTGTTAGCCGATGGCAACGTCAATGATTGGCTTTGGGCGTATCTGCACTATGTTTGTGGGGAAATAGGTTTGTAGAAAAATAGGTTTATAGAAAATGGGCTTACAGGAAACTATGCTGATGGGAATAGACCAGTGGATGTCAAATATTCAAACTGATGAATTATTCACCGAACAAACTGATTTTGCTGCATTTATCCAAGCAAACGCTATACAAGCAGAAAATCGTCAGTTAATATTTCAACATCCGCTAATTAAGTGGACGTCAATGGATACGGCAAGCAACGTATCATCGATGCCGAGATGGTGAAATTGGTAGACACGCTAGCATGAGGTGCTAGTGCCTTTGGTGTGAGGGTTCGAGTCCCTCTCTCGGCACCATTACTCCTTTCCTTATATTACCTACAGACTACGATGCAGAACAAAGGATCCAGTTCAAAGCAAATGAGTACGTCTAACTCGGAATCAATCCAGCTTTTGACCGAGGTGTCTCTGCACGCCCTGTTATTTCTAGAGTTTCACAAACTTGATCGCAAATCACAGGTCTTTGATCGTGAGAAAAAGAATGAACTCTTGGTTCGCTGGCTGAAACCGAAACTTAAAAGTAACAAGTACAAATCGATACGTAAGCAACTGAAAACAATGAGCTTACAAGCTAAGAAATCTCAAGTCGATTTAGAAGACGTACTGCTAACAGGTATAGAAGCCAAACCAGAAGCTTTGCAGCCTCACCTTGATAGCTATCTGCTATTGATACGTGAACTGGAGAAAAAGCTGGGTACGACAGCGCTATTATCAACGCCGGAAAAGGTCGATTTAAGCCACGATGAAAATGGCTGCTTGCTTTGTGTACTGTCTAACGATCTTAATGCCCACTTCGGCAGCAAGAATCAAATGATTGCGGATGTTTCGATTCTGTTTCGCGGTACTATTCGTGAGAAACATCTATTCCTCGGAGCCATTTACGCCAACGAAATCTTTGCTTACCAGATCCAATACGAAGACGATAGCTTTGTTCGCATAATGCTGACTTTAAATAAATAACAGCTCCAACGTCACCGCCGTCAAAGCAATGTCTATTTATGGAAGCAGAGCATACTTAATGCAAGCCCAAACACTGGAGTGCTCAATCTTTAGCACCGAGCAACAAGCTTTGGGCTTGAATGGTGTTGTGTTTCAATCTTCCATAGGAACAACAAGCACGTCCACTGGAGAGCTATTAATGACTTGGCGAGATGCGGATATCAGCTTGCTCCAGAAGTCGTGGTGGTGACCACAGATAAGAAGATCAAAGTCATTTTCTGCAATAGCAACTTTTACTTTGTCGCCAAGATCGCCAGTTCCAACGATGAAATGCTTCAAAGTGCACTTAGCATACTCGGCGAAGCCGTGTAATTGCTCTGTCGCTTCGACAGTCAAGGGTCTTTGTTCGGGAGCGGTGACTAAATCAACCAGCTCGTGATAAATTTCACCATGTGTACCATCGATATGGATGAATGACACATCTGCGTCCAACAGTTCTGCTAGAAAAACGGCTCTATCAATCAACACTTTGCTCTCGTCGGAAAGCTCCAGTGCGACAAGGATATGTTTATATTTCATGACCATACTCTCTTGCTGCTAAACCTACTTAAAGCATAGCGTTTCGTGGCGTATTTTTTTGTCGATGGGATCGCGGTTCGGCGATAAATTAATCAAAGGCACAATGAGTTCCCCTTTTCTTGGTTCATTGTGGGTGGTTTTGTCCATAATGTCTGGATGATTTGTCTATTTTTCTGATGGAGCTTTGGCTTTAATCTACCCTCATCGCCAATGTTGGCACTCGGTTAAGCACCGCCGCATTGACTCTTATGTCACTGTCGGAAAGAGTGCGAACTAGCTAAGTCGTTTAAGAAATAGTCATTACAGAATATAGAGTGGAGAGTGCAAAGTGACTCATCAAATTATCAAAGATCTGAATACTCGTTATACCGCGAAAAAATACGATGCAACAAAACGTATTTCTGCAGAAGACATGGACGTGATCAAAGAGGCTATTCGTCTATCTGCGTCTTCAATCAACTCGCAGCCGTGGAAGTTTATTGTGATCGAAAGTGATGAAGCGAAGCAGCGTTTCCACGACACTTTTGCGAATATGCACCAGTTCAACCAACCACATGCGAAAGAAGCGTCTCACACGATTCTGTTTGCACATAACCCGCACTTTACTAAAGACGACTACAAAAAAGTGGTTGATGTTGAGGTGACATCGGGTCATTTGCCAGCAGATATGTACGATCAAATGTTGAACGGTGCGTTTGGCTTTGCAGAGCTAAACACGGATGAAAGTGGCTTCAACGGTCAGTGGACAAAAGCACAAACCTACATTGCGCTTGGCAACGTACTTCACACGCTTGCTCGTATGGGTATTGCATCGACTCCAATGGAAGGTGTGGATCCAGAAATGATTGGTGAGCTCTTTAAAGATGAACTAGGCGGTTATGTGTGTGATTTTGCACTTGCACTTGGCTACCACAAAGACGGTGAAGACTATAACTACGGTCTACCTAAGTCTCGTCTAGCTCAAGAAGATATTATTACGGTTCTATAAGCGCAATCGATGCAATTGAAAAACGGCCACTAATTTGGCCGTTTTTTTATACTTGAAGCATCAATCCGCTCAACCCAAGTGCAATAAACAACAGCCCTGTTAGTCGATTTATTGTCACGACATATCGTTTAAGAAACCGAGCTACTTTTTCCGTTGCGAGCGACAGTAACAGGTGTATTGACAGCGTAATCACCACGAGCTCTAGAGTTAGCAGCGCGGCTTGCAAGGCAAAGTACTGCTCGCTTTTCACGAAAAGTGGAAACAGCGCACCAAAGAAGACAATGGTTTTTGGATTTAGCAACGAGATCAGCACGCCACTCTTATACCCATAGGAGCGTGATTCAATCAGCGCCTGGCTTGTTGAATAGTAAATCGCACGGCAGCCTAGGTAGATAATGTAGCTGCTACATAATCCGGTCATGACTTGGTAGGCAAGAGCGTTCGTATGAACTAGGGTCAACAGCCAAGAGTTAGACAGTATTGATGCCAGCAATAGCCCGGTAGAAATACCGAGTATAACCGGAATCGTCCGTTGCATATTCTGGTTTAAACTGTTGCTCAATACCGCCAGCATCCCCGGTCCCGGAGATGCGGCTGAAGCTATGCAAATGGTGATAAACGCTAGCTGACTTTCCATCTTATTCCTTAATGGCCGTCATCACTGTCATTGGCCAATTGAGTGCCCACCCCGTTGGTGTGCGGCGAATGCCAAGTAGTCGCTCTGCATCATCCAAACTGTGTTTGTGAGAATACTCAGGCTTATTGGAATGAAGGAGTGACAGGAAGACACCGATATCTTCTTTTCGCTCAAAATGCCACTGTAGTGCAAGATCAGTGAACTTAGGCTCGCTCCACCCAGTAAGTTTGCACAAACTTTTGGCGTAAGGTTTGCTCAAAAAGCTGACTTCGTGGCCCGTAGTGCATGAAATAGCCACATGCTCATCAAAATAGTCTGATAGCTTAGTGCCACTGAAAATGTCACAAATCACCAGTCGTGCGCCGGGCTTAGCAAACTGCGCCAAGTTGCTCAAGACGGCCTCTTTACTCTTTACATGGTGGAAAGCGCCGCGTGACCATATAGCATCGAGCTGAACCCCTTCAGAAAGAGAAATATCTTCTGCAGGCCTTTGCATGATGGTGATATTTTCATCTGCTCGTTCGTAAATGGGTCTTAATTGGTCTGGAGAAGGGTCGACAACAAATAGTCGTCCTTCAGGACCAATAGCGGTAGAAATATCGAATGAGAAAAAGCCACTTCCCGCTCCAATTTCTAGTATTGACTCACCGTATTGAGGGGAAAGAAAGTCATACATCATTAACGTGTCTTCTTTCCAACACTCAGGAAATTGATTCAAAGCCAATTTGTACGAACGAGATCGTTCTGTCGAGAACTCGACTTGATGTAACTCCATTTTGTTTTTTACTCCAACTAACCTAGCTACTGACGTTGTTATTTTATTTGTTTATTCAGTCGCTACTCTAATGAGTCTGGGGTCAGTTATCTTGTAAAAAATTGTTGTTGGTAGGTCTTTGGGTTGATCCCCATGGCGCTGACGAAGGTTTTGTGAAAGTGACTTTGGTCATGGAAACCACAGGCTACTGCGACATCAATGGGCTTGTGTCCTGCCTTTAATAAGGATTTAGAATAGCTGACTCTTTGTTGGACTTGAAATTGGTGAGGAGTAACGCCTAAATGTCGTTTAAACTCATGGATCAAATGATATTTACTTACACCGGTTAAATGCGCCAGCTCATCGAGTGAAACCTTATTGGTGCAATTGTCAGCAAGATAATCACGGGCAATAATGATGTTGGATTTGGCATCCAAACCATTAGTATTCGCGAGTCTAGATGAGCCGTATTGCAAGATGATTTTTACTAGTAACAGCTCTAAGTGACTCTCGACTTCAAGTTGCTCTCCACCACTATGAATAGTAGAAAGCAGTAGGTGCATTTGCCGTTTTAACCGGTCATCAGAGATGATGCTTTCACGAAATGATGGCAACCCATCTTTCGAGTACATCTCTTTATAGATATCGCGCACTTGCTGTTCACTTGGGTAGATACCGCGATATCGCCACCCTTGCTCACAACCTTTGCTGCCGGTATGGATCTCGTCTGGATTGATAACACAAATATCGCCACTGATGGCATTGTGAGTAGCACCTTTATGAAAGAATTGCTGAACACCTGCATCAACAAGCGTAATCACAAACTCACCATGTGCGTGTTTGCCAAATGTGGTATCGATAAACTGTGCGTTGATGACATCCATTCCATTGAATGCCTCAAAGCTTGCCAGATGACAGAATTCTTCTTTAGACATTTATATCAACGTTCCTTGTCACACTCCTTGTAAAAAATAGCGGTGTGCCGATATTCAACACCGCTATTTCTGTGGAGCCTATCACACAAAATGAGGGCTTTCTCTAAGGGTAGGCTCCTTTTGTGCACCTTGTTGCAATGTCAGTATTATTTTATTTAGGCTGTTTGGCGAGGACTTCGTCAATATCGGATGCACTGTGGCGCTCGGCTAACGTTTCCCATTTTTCTCCCCACACACGGTTAACAATACGGCCTCGCTTCACCGCTGGACGTTCTGCAATATCTTTTGCCCAGCGTATTAGGTTAGGGTAACTTTCAACATCTAGGAACTGGGCAGCGTCGTACTGATTGTTGATTACTAAGTTGCCATACCATGGCCAGGTAGCAATATCTGCAATCGTGTACTCGTCTCCCGCAAGGAACTGATTCTCAGCTAGGCGCGCATCAAGAAGGTGAAGTTGGCGTTTAGTTTCCATTGTGAAGCGATTGATTGGGTATTCGAATTTTTCTGGTGCATAAGCATAGAAGTGGCCGAAACCGCCTCCCAAATAAGGCGCTGAACCTTGCAGCCAGAATAACCAGTTCATCGCTTCCACGCGCTTGTTAGCTGTTTTAGGTAACAGCGCATCAAATTTTTCAGCGAGATAAAGCAGAATATTCCCCGACTCAAAAACGCGAACTGGCTCGTCGCCAGTGCGATCCAGTAAAGCTGGAATTTTTGAGTTTGGGTTCACGGCTACAAAGCCAGAGCCAAATTGGTCGCCATCACCGATTTTGATGGTGTAAGCGTCGTATTCCGCCTCTGTCTTACCAAGTGCAAGTAGTTCTTCAAGCATGATAGTGACTTTTTGACCGTTGGGTGTTGCTAACGAATAGAGCTGTAGCGCATGCTCGCCAGAGGGAAGCGGCTGTTCGTGTCTTGCTCCTGAATCAGGTCGGTTGATACTAGCCCACTGACCACCACTTTCGCTATCGTGCGTCCAAACTTTAGGTGGAACATATTGATTCGTCATGCCTTTGCTCTCCATCATATTATTGCAAAACACGCCATCGTGCTGATTGAAAATCCTAGCTGGATTAGTGCAAGTCTTCAATATTATTGAGTAAAACTTAAATTATATCTTATGACTATGTGACATTTGAGGGAGGTTGAAGAGTGGCGTGCAGAAGGCGTAAAAAAAGCGGGCATTGTCGCCCGCCAAAACGTTATTCAATAAATTAAATTCCGTAATACAATCCGAAGAGGCATTTCCTCTTCAAAGGGTTAATCGCATCAAGAGAGAGAACGCTTGGTTCGGCTGTGACGGCCATCGCCAAGCTATACTATCGACGCGGTAAGTCTATTATGACGATATGAGCGTAATTTTCTATAACTGAAAAAATCAGTCATTTGTAGTACATAAATGGCAAATAGTGTCAAAAATATGGCCAAGTCACATTATTGGTGTAACAAAACATTATTGTTTATCTAAGCACTTACCGGCTGTTATATTGGGCGCACCATTTACTTCTCTGGAGCTGACACATTATGAGCCCGCTACCCAGTGATGGATATATTTGCTATTTGGTGACGGAACACCTCAAGAAGATCCTCTCGGAATCAACCAACATTAAACTGTCGCTGTTCAATTTTTTTGTCCTTCAGTATGTCGACAAATGTTCAGAGCAAGACTCGACCGAATGCACTCAATATATGATTAGCCAAGCTTTTCTTGCTGATACCTCTAAAGTGAACAAAGCGGTACGTGAACTAGAGTCTGCGGAACTTCTGACAGCTACCAAGATCAAGCAGAGTGGTCGAATCAAAAAGATACTTGCTGTCACCCCGCCGGGTAAAAAGTTGATAGAGATACATCGAGCGAAAACCGATGCGATTGCCGAGCAGTATCTGACGGCGGTTCGTGGCCGCGTCAATGCCGATGAGTTGTTTGAAGCTCACAACACCACTATGGCGGCATTTTATGATGCGCTCAAGCTCTATAAGAGTGCTTGTTGAGTAAAAAAGAAGCAAGTACTGCTACTGGTACTTGCTTCTAATGGTTGTTGTCTGATTCCCTAGTTACCAGCTAACTAGCTGAGGGAAGGAGCCACTCAGAGTCGGTGTTTTTACGAAATAATCGCTTCAGGGTTTTCTTGGTGAGAAGCGGTATTGCTTGTTTCAAACATCTCAGAGCAAACCAACACCACACCACTTTCGGTGACGGTGTAACGTTTTTGGTCTTCTTCAAGATCATAGCCGATCACAGTACCATCAGGGACGACACACCCTTCTGCAACAATCACTTTCTTTAGCTTACAGCTACTGCCAACTACGGCTCGCGGCAACAAGATGCTGTCTTTCACTTCCGCAAAGTCTTCGACGCGAACGTCCGAGGAAACCAAGCTATGGTCAACCTGACCACCGGAGATGATAGCACCTGCGCAAAGGACTGAGTCAACAGCGAAACCTCGGCGTTGTGGGTCATTGAATAAGAACTTCACCCCAGGTCGTTGCACTTGGTTGGTCATGATAGGCCAGCTGGTATCGTAAAGATCAAGTTCTGGTGTCGGTGCAAGCAAGTCCATTGTTGCAGCGTAGTACTCGTCTACATGACCCACATCGCGCCAATAGCCGTTGGCACCAGGATGACCACGCTCGGTGAACACGTAACCTTTGACCTTCTTGCGGCCAATAAGGCTAGGGATAATGTTGTGTCCAAAGTCGTGTTTATAGTTTGGATCATCTAAGGCTTGTCTAAGCTCGGCATCCAACACGTCTACATTAAAGATATAAATACCCATTGAGATGAGCGCCTTATCTTTATTGTTTGGCATTGGAGTTGGGTTGGCTGGTTTTTCTACAAAGTTGATGATGTCACCATCTTCATTAAGACCCATTACGCCGAATTCTGACGCCTGCTCAATTGGTTTCTGGATACAGGCAACAGTGACATCCGCACCGCTTTCAACATGGAAGTTGATCATGCGCGAGTAGTCCATTTTGTAGATGTGGTCACCGCCCAAGATCAACACACGTTCAGTGTGGTCGACACGTTTGATGAGGTCGAGGTTTTGGTACAACGCATCGGCCGTACCGCGATACCAGTTTTCCCCAACACGTTGCTGAGCAGGGATAATGTAGACCCCTTCACCTAGCGCAGAATAAGACGACTGCCAGCCAGATTGGATGTGGCTTATTAGATCGTGCGCCATATATTGGGTAAGCACGCCAACTCGACGAATACCCGAGTTGATGCAGTTGGAGAGTGTAAAATCGATGATTTTGAACTTCCCGCCAAAGGATACCGCAGGTTTTGCGATATTTGAGGTGAGTTCTTTTAGTCTAGTGCCTTTCCCACCCGCTAAAATCATCGCGGTGGTATTACGCAAACGCGCATTACTAGAAATGTGGGAATATTGGTTTTCCTTCGGCATTGTATAACTCCTTATATAACAGCACAAAAGACGTTTTGGGGGAGTGTGATGTGTGGCAAACCTTCTATGGATAAGCTCTCTATGACCAATACACTCAAAGACGTCGTTAAATCATTTACTATCAGAACAGAACTTTACTATGCAATCTAGCCCATAAAACCTAAAGTTTGATCAAAAGAGATAATCTTGATGTTCAATCACACTCCATTGGGGATGAGATGTAATTGAGAACTAGGTTATCTAGAAAATGGGGTAGGATTCAAACGCCAGTTCCGTTCTGCGTTGAATAAGTGAACTAGTAAAACTAAACACATTGTGTGACATCACGGTGACAGATTTAGCCTCGATGTGGGGCTGTTTGAAACAGCGCTGTGCATGATAGTGGTTTATGCATGGTCATGCATCTGGCTTTATTGCTGACTGAGAATCTTGGTTGTTTGAATATTGGTTGGCTCTGCGGTGAGTAAGAGATTTAAGAAAAAGTTGAGTTATGGGCATAAATACATAAACTTATCGGAATTCAGGGCGTCGCGGAAACTCGAACGCCCTTTTTATGTTTGAGTAAGAGAGTGAGTGAGGTTTTAGCATGTCGAAAAGAGATTATTACAGCGTGCTAGGTGTCTCGAAAGGAGCCTCAGAAAAGGACATCAAAAAGGCCTACAAGCGCTTGGCGATGAAATACCATCCTGATAAAAATCCTGGAGACACTGCAGCAGAAGCGAGCTTTAAAGAAGTAAAAGAAGCTTACGAGGTGCTAACGGATACTAATAAACGTCGTCAGTATGACCAGTTTGGGCATGCGGCGTTTGAAGGTGGCGGTTTTGGTGGTCACGGCGGTCACAGCGGTGGTGGTGGCTTTGATGATATTTTCGGTGATGCATTTAGACAGCGTGGCGGCGGATTCGGCGGTGGCGGATTTGGCGGCGGTGGCTTTGGTGGTTTTGAGGACATTTTCTCTCAAGCTCGTGGCGGACGTGGCCGCCCCAGAGCCGAAAAAGGTCAAGATCAGGAATACACGTTAACCGTTGATTTTGTCGATGCGATTCAAGGTGCCGAAAAGGTAGTTGAACTGCCAATCAACGGTGAGAGCAAAAAGATCAATGTAAAAGTTCCGGTTGGCATTAAAGACGGAGAGAAGATCCGCTTCTCTGGAAAAGGTCGCCCAGGTATCAATGGTGGCCCAGCTGGTGATTTGCTATTGACCATCGCGACTCGTTCTCATGCTTTTCTTGAGCGTGATGGCAATGACCTTATCTGTTTGACCAAAGTTTCTATGGTCACGGCAGCTTTGGGCGGTGAAGTGGAAGTCAATGTGTTGGATAGCCGCTTTAAACTCAAAATTCCTGCTGGAACGCAATCAGGTCGAAAATTCAAAATGACCGGCCGTGGCGTGACGAGTCGTAAAGGTGAAACGGGTGACCTATTGGTAAAAATTCAGGTAGACACTCCGACGAATCTTACTGATAAGCAACGTGAACTGCTTGAGCAGTTCAAAGCAACGCTTGCATAACGAAAATGTTTCGCAGGATTCAAAACAGCCACGATACCGTGGCTGTTTTGCTATCTATGCGATAATACCTAGTCTACGACTAGAGACTAAACAGGCTTCTAAATAGCGCCCTTTTGGGGTTTGAACTATTCTTAAGTTTACCCGTAAGAAAATGTTCGCAATAAGGAGGTGGCAATGAGCATGGTTTTTAAAGCACTTATACTCGGACTGTTATTTGGCCTTTTCGCCAAGGAAACACTGGCGAGTAGTTGTCCAACCCTCCTAGATTCTACTCAGCGAAAACTAAACTCGGCCGATACAGTGAGCCTATGTGACGAATATCAAGGCAAAGTGTTGTTGGTAGTGAATACGGCCAGCCAATGTGGTTTTACCGGCCAATTCGAACAGCTAGAAAACCTGCATAATCAGTTTAAAGATCAGGGGTTTAGTGTCGTTGGTTTTCCTTCCAACGACTTCAATCAAGATAGAGGTAGCGAAGAGAATACCGCCAAAGTATGTTATCTCGATTATGGCGTGACGTTTCCAATGATGGCGCGTAGCTCAGTAAAAGGTACTGACGTCAATCCAGTTTTCTCTGAAATCGCCAAGCAAAGCGGTATTACTCCGAAATGGAATTTTTATAAATACCTAGTAGGGCGAGATGGCAATGTCGTCGGTGTGTTTTCGACAGGCACTTCTCCAACGGATGACAAAATCACCACTATGATCAAACAATACTTATGACGACTAATTCGATAGAAAAACGGCAACCGATTCGGTTGCCGTTTTTGATGGTGCTAACTTAGTGATCCAGGTAGAGGTAGTTTTGCCAGCTCTTCATTCGGATCAGTACCTTACGCATGATAGATACGTGGGTGAAACTATCAGAATACACCGCAATTTCTGCGTTAGAGCCTGTTGGTAGTACGTACTCACTCATATCATCTTCAATCACTAGCTTAACCATAGCGCGACCAGAAGTATTGAATGTTTGAGTGGTTCTTAACGTACCGCTTGCTTGAATTTGGCCTTCAGGGATGGTGGGCAGAACCTCGACAACTTTTCCTTTAAAGACTTTGCCCGGCAGTGCTCTAAACAGAAACTCCGCTTCAAAACCTGATTTAAGACGTTGCAGTGAGTTTTGTCTGAAAGCGCCCACATAAAAGTCTTGCTCAGTGTGAACAAAGGTCATAAGTGGTGCCAGTGGCAGCGGTACCGCCATCATACCCGGTCTAAGAGCTAGTTGAGTTACGTAGCCATCGGTCGGAGCAACAACGGTGGTTTCTCGCAGATTAAACTCGGCTTGAATCAGTTGAGCTTTCAGCTGAGCAACCATGGTGTTCTCACCGAAAATTTGCGATTCAAATGCAAGTCGAGCGCTCTCTTCTTGTGCTTGTGCCGCTTCAAGCGCAGCTTGGTTCGCTTTGAAGGTTTGTAGGCGAGTATCGACTTGTTGCTCAGTGAATGCACCTTTTTTGAAGCCTTGTTGATATCGATTGTACTCTCTTTCAGCTTTATCACGTTCGGCAAGCGCTTTAATGGTCTCTGATTGAGACGCTTTATAGTTGCTTTCTAGCTGCAGTACATCCTGCTCGGCATCGGCTAGGGCGGCTTTAGCTCGAATCACTTCTGCTTCAAAAGGGATAGGGTCGATACGAAACAGTACGTCGCCTTTGTTAAGTTTTTGGTTAGCTTCGACGTCAACCTCGACGACTTTACCGCGTACGCTCGAAACAATAGGCGTAGTGGAATAGAACTGGCCGCCAATTTGGCTAAACGGGTGGTTGTAGTTCATTAATAAAATCAATGTCCCAACTAGAACCACGCCACCTAACACGGCAGTCGGTACTGTCCATTTGTTGAGAGGGATCTTGAAGATCTTAAAGATAGCGATACATAGTGCGGCGTAGGTTAATACCAATAATAGATCCATAGGTTACTTCTCCTCTGCCTGGACTTGAGTGGCCGCCGCTTTCTCTTGAGCCTGCTTACCCTTGAGGTAGCTTACTTCATTCTTGAGTTCATCGACTTGGTCAATGAGCTTTTCTAAACGGTGATGCAAATCGTGCTGCTCTTCTTCGAGTTTATGGAAGCCCCAGCCACGCTCATTGCGCCATAGGGTTGCCCAGATCCACAAAAATGGCCAAATGGCGTGTAGCGTAAATAAGCTTACCCATCCTGCAACATGTATGGCATCCTGATGAGGATGATCTCGCTCTTTAGCGATCTCATAGGGGATGTCGTGAATGACGATGATTCCGTAAAACAGAATCAGGGCAACGAATACCAGTAGCCCTAAAGCAAAATAATCCAAAAACATAATGCATCCTTGGTGAAGAGTATTGAATCGCGTAATCAATTTACGCTGGTTAAGTATTTGTTGTAATTATGTATTATGCAATAGCAAACTGATAAATATTAGAGGGTTGAGTGCAATTTCTTGGTGAATTTGCAGCCATTGGTGCTGCAATTGTGTGGGCAGTCGCCACATGGATATACAGTCAGTTCAGTCATCATTTCTCTGCGATGCAGCTAAATATCATTAAGGGTATTTTGGCATCGGTAATGATGCTACTGGTGATGCCTTTCGTTCCAATGCCGGATGTGCAATTAGAGGCGAGCTATGTATGGATACTCGGCGTATCTGGCATCATAGGCATCGCGATTGGTGACAGTGCCTACTTTGCTTCACTGAAACGTATTGGTGCCAGCAAAACGCTATTGCTGGAATCATTAGCACCGCCGCTATCAGGTGTTCTTGCATTGGTGGCGCTTGGCACGGCGTTGGGGTTTCAGAGTTGGTTAGGCGTTATTATTACCACCATTGCGGTGACCACAGTCGTGTTTCAACCTGCCGATGAGCACAATCAAAAGGCGAATTTGTCAGGTATTGGTTTTGGATTGCTGGCCAGCGTGTGCCAGGCAAGTGGTGTTGTCATTTCCCATTTTGCGTTGGTGCAAGGAGACTTACCACCGTTATTGGGCGCTTTGATTCGTCTCACTATTGGTGTCGCAGCGGTGGCGTTATTGATTGGTTTTGTTGAGAAAAAACCGTACCGAAAGATGGTTGAGCAGAGCAAAGGTATGAGTCAGAAAAACTGGTGTTGGTTACTGGCGGCGATTTTTGTGGGTACATTCCTTGCCCTGTGGCTACAACAGGTTGCGCTTAAACATGCTAATCCCGCTATCGCACAAACTTTAATTGCCACCAGTCCATTGTTCATTCTGATTATCTATGCCATCCGTGGTGAGCCAATTTCACGTCGCAGTGTTGTCGGTACTCTATTTGCGCTCGCTGGGATTTCGCTGTTCTTTTTGTAGCGCTTGGTTGTAATACTTGCTTGTATCGAATTGCTTACTCAAGTAAGCAGCGAAGGGTCATCGGTGCCTCGGTGACCCCTAATCTTTGAGCGGCTGTTTGACCTTGCTTGTCTTGATAACACAGGTTGTGCCAAGCACGGAAAATATCCAGCAGTGGGTGGATCCCCGCAGGTCTTAACTTTCGTCTTGGTTCATTCACAAAGCTTTCAAACAGCAAGTGGAAACGGTCTTGATAAAAGGTGACTTGCTTGGTTGAGGCGGTTTGTAGCCAATAAGAGACATTCGGGTTATTGCCCGCTAGGTAACACACTCCTTTGCTTGCCCCTGAAGATTGATGAGTGACCGCCCAGCGATCGCGCCACCATCCCATCAGTACCACGTCAATAAGCTCGGATGACTGTGCATCTTGCCAATGTTCATCTTGTTCTACGTACATTAGCTCCACGTTACCGTGTTGGATTTCACCCAGAAAAACAGTAAGCGCGGCAGAGCGTAGCACGGGATCTTGTGGCATGTATACCGTCACACGCTTGCTGTTTTCTCCAGACTCGCAGCTTAGTGATTCTAGAATCGATAAGTAGTGAGCATAAGACGTGTAGGGGGCTCTAATCAACGAGCCTACGGCAGGGTAATGAAACTGGGCAAAGTTACCTAGAGGATCTTCGACGTTACTGCGCGCAAGGATGTTTTGATAGGTAATATCAATTTGTCCTTTTAAATCGGTCGCGGTGGTATTGATCTCATGATTGGTCTCCGCACTGTAGTTTTTCGGGAGTACTTGCGTACCCGCTACGTAGGCATCGTGATCTTCTAGCGTATTTTCAGCATCGGCTGAGCTGTAGTTAGTATGTTGGCACAACACATAACCCGAATCGGCATCGCAGGTTGCAAACCAAAATACGCCGTTGTGGCTTTGTGGCTGCAATGGTCGATAGTGTGAGGCTAAATGAAAAGTATCAGTGTGTTTTATCCAACGACCATCAATATCCGCTAATTTACGACGGCAGCGACTGGCAATTTGATCGATATGATCGTAGAAGGTTTTTGGATTGATTTTCAGCTTTCGACAGATCTCGCGCACCGAGTATCCGGTAAACAGAAGCCCAAGTAACGATTCTTGGAAGCTTAGTTTCTTATTACTGCCCGACCATTTATCGACAAAGGTACCTTGGCAAGATTTACAGCGATACCGCTGGCGATCGCCACTAAACCCAAAAGAGTGATAACGATCTTTGTGAGTATGTACCGATAGGCCAAAGTGTTCGCATTGCGGATCTTTACACGAAGGGAGCCCTTCGTGATGATGCTGCTTCAATCGAGTCAGTTCATTGAGGACTTCTCGATTGTTAAGTAGGGGGGGAAACGCGCCACATTCGCGGCATACCATCGCTGGCCGTTTGGGGTTACGGTGCTGCAGGATATAGAGGTTTGCATCACTTTGTCCAAAATTGTCACACGCCAATGTTTTACAAAAATTGAGCTGTAACCCGTCCGCGGCCATCGGCAGTTTGCCTTCTGACACGTTCACCCCCTATGGTTTGGTGACATCAAGCCTTGAATATTGTTATAGGGCTCGATGAAGTGTTTAATTCGTTAGAAAACTATTCAGCTAGAAAGCGATTCAGTTAGAAAAAAGCCAGCTCACTTCAGGCTTGAGCTGGCTTTCTTGTTTTATAGGTTGATCGCTGTTTCTAGCGCAACGACCATCATATCGTTGAACGATTTTTGGCGATCTTCTGAGCTTAGTTTCTCACCACGGATGATGTGGTCAGATACCGTCAGTACCGTCAGAGCTTTTGCGCCAAGATCTGCAGCAACGCCGTAGATACCCGCCGCTTCCATATCGACACCTAGGATGCCAAGGTGCTTCATTTTGTCGAAGATATCTGCTTCTGGAGTGTAGAACAGGTCTGCCGA
The DNA here is from genome assembly GCF_050337275.1 of Vibrio wakamikoensis. NCBI lineage: Bacteria > Pseudomonadati > Pseudomonadota > Gammaproteobacteria > Vibrionales > Vibrionaceae > Vibrio > Vibrio wakamikoensis. The sequence continues at coordinate 117,509 of NZ_JAKJST010000022.1, forward strand.
GAAGATGTTACCTACTTTAACCGGTACTTCTTTAATGCGTGCTTGCTTCACGGCTTCTTCTAGAAGACCGAAGTCAGCAATCGCAGCAAAATCGTGGTCATTGAATCGAATACGGTTCACTTTAGAGTCTGTTGACGCGCCCATACCGATCACAACATCCATTAGGTTTACGTCGTCACGTACCGCACCACAGCTACCTACGCGAATTACGTTTTTAACGCCGTAATCTTTGATAAGTTCGTGAACGTAGATACAGCAAGAAGGGATGCCCATACCGTGACCCATCACTGACACTCGCTTGCCTTTATAGGTACCTGTGTAGCCAAACATGTTGCGAACGTCACACACTTTCTCTACGTCTTCTAAGAAAGTTTCTGCGATGTATTGTGCGCGAAGTGGATCGCCTGGCATTAGTACTGTCTCTGCGAAATCACCTGGTTTTGCATTGATATGAGGGGTTGCCATGGGGGTCGCTCCTAAAGTTTTAACTAATTATGTTGAACGCTATGTTCGTTGTTGATGAGGATTTTAACGCGCCCAGCAAGGGCTCTATGAGAGTTTAGTCACAAATTTGTCGGTAACGAACAGAAATTCGCTTGATGATAACTAATTTTGTTGAAAGTGGCTGGGCAATCGATTTTATCGATGATTGAAAGTGGGGGAAATATTTGTCTCGTGAGTGAACCATTTGTCTGCGACAACCATACAATTGTACAAAAGAAAATTTTGTATCACTCAACAAAGTGATCTAAAACTTATACATAAGCGTATTTTGTACAATGTAAGCGACGGCAAGGTGTGAGGAAAGGACGATGAGCGAGAAAATTACCGTAGGGATCAGTTCCTGCCTATTAGGCGAAAAAGTGCGTTTCGATTCTGGTCATAAGCAGAGCACGTACGTCAACAAAGAACTAAGAGACTACTTTGACTTTGTTTCTGTTTGCCCTGAAGTAGGGATGGGCTTACCTGTACCAAGACCGACGATTCGATTGATGAGCAACGAAGAGCGTATTGCACTTGTGGATACCAAAGATGCATCAAATGATCACACAGATGGCATGATGCATTTTACTCGAGAAAAAGTCGCCGAGCTAAAAGATACAGAAATGTGTGGCTATATCGTTTGTGCCAAATCTCCAAGTTGTGGAATGGAGCGTGTGAAGGTTTACACTCGTGGTCATGCTCGAACCGATGGTGTTGGCTTATATACCGAGCACTTAATGAAAAAAATGCCTTGGCTGCCAGTTGAGGAAGATGGGCGACTTAACGATCCTGTATTGAAAGAGAACTTTGTAGCGCGAGTCTACAGCTTAAAGGATTTTTATGCGTCAATGGGTGGAGAGCCAACGCCAGGTAAAATCGTCGCTTTCCATTCTCGCTACAAGTTGACGCTCATGGCACACGATCCACAGTCTTATAAGAGTCTTGGACGTTTAGTTGCAAACCAGGCCGACTACCAGCCAGACGAATTTTATCAAGCCTATCGCCTAGGGTTGATGGAAGGATTGAAAAACCGCGCAAGCCGAAAAAATGTGACCAACGTGCTCATGCACATTCAAGGGTACTTCAAGCGCTCGCTCAATAAAGACGAGAAAGCGGAGTTGGCTCATGTCATCGACGACTACCGTACAGGATTGTTGCCGGTTTTGGCGCCATTGACGCTTCTTAAACATTACCTCAATGCTTACCCAGATGACTATTTGGCGCACCAGCAATTTTTGCAGCCCCACCCAGAGGAGATGCGTTTAAGATATGGCTTGTAGTAATACCTTGAGTAATACCTTGAGTAATACCATGTACGCGATCCGTGAAGTGGCGGATATTACGGGCGTTAAGCCCGTTACGCTTCGGGCTTGGCAACGACGGTACAACTTGATTCAACCACAGCGAACTGACAAAGGGCATCGTCTCTATACAGAGAAAGACGTTGAGCGTATTAACAATATCCAAAGCTGGCTCAGTAAAGGAGTCTCCATAGGTAAAGTTAAGGCGCTCATTGATTCTGATACATTGTCTCAAACCGATGTTGAAACCGAGCAGTTGGAAGAAGTTACGACGTTACTGGATGCCCTTGGCGCTTTAAGCAGTAACAAAGTCGACGTCATTATTGATACTGTGTTGAAAGAGTATCCTTTAGATGTGGTGGAGATGAAGTTTGTTATCCCAGTCCTTAACGCAACGGACTACTTGAAACTAAGCCCCAAAGCGATACAGCAGTCACTGTTTAAAACAGCGATGATTCAAAAGCTTGCCATCATGGCTAATGTAGAGCGCAAACGAAAACGCTCAACATCCACTTTGCTGGTGAGTATGGATGTCACCGGCAATCTATTTGCCTGGCTGAATTATGCACGGTTGTCTGAACAGGGCGTCAACGTCACCTTCATTGATGGGGTCGAAGATGTGTCGGCGCTTCAGCTGGATTCAGTGAATTTCGACTCGGTACATCTCTTTGCGGAGAAATCCTTGTCTGAAAAACAACTTGATGCAATTCGAGTGCAGCGCGAGCAGGATAAACCGGCTTGGTTACTGTCTCCAGTCGTTGAGCACTTAATCAGTAACAATGCGGGTAAGCTGTCATGAAACTAATGCTGTTTAATCGTGATCTTAGAACCATTGATAATACAGCGCTCATCGCTGCTATTGATGGTGTCACACCTGTGGTTGCCTGTTTTATCGTTACGCCGCAGCAATGGGCTGAGCATGACCTTGCTCCTATCCAAGCCGATCTGATATTTAGACGTTTGAGAGAGCTTGAAAACGAGCTTAGTGCGCTGAACATACCTTTGATAGTGGCGAGTACAGATAACTTCGATGGAGCCAATCAGTGGCTCGTAGAATTCTGCGCGAAACATGATGTCGGTGATATCTACCTAAACCGAGATTACGAGTTCAATGAACGTCAGCGAGTAGAGCAATTAGAGGCACTGGCGGCTAAAAATGGCGTAAATGTGCATGCCTTTGACGATAAGTGTATGTTGTTGCCTGGTAGCGTTCTCAACAAACAAGGCGGTTACTTTAAAGTTTTCACGCCATTTCGAAAGGCATGGCAAAATCAGTTTTCAAAGGCTGAAGTTGTTAAGCCACCAGCATCTGCACCATGCATTTCCGACTTCCAAGGTTTACATTCTTTAGAGGAATGTTTTACTTATCCAAGGCAAGATAGCAGTCAATACCACGTATCGACAGATTCAATATTGACCCGTTTAAGGCAGTTTTCTGACGAATCAGTACGCAATTATCACAATGAACGTGATATACCGGCGATTGATGGTACGAGTCAATTAAGCCCCTATTTAGCGATTGGCGCCCTGTCCGTTCGTCAATGCATAGCTCGTCTTTACTATGATGCTGAAGGTGAGCCTTTGTCTGAAGGGGCGCAAGTATGGCTTAGTGAGCTTATTTGGCGAGAGTTCTACCAGCATCTCATCCACTTTGAACCGAAGCTCTCGAAGCACAAAGGCTATCTAGAGTGGGAGAAGGGGCTGCGCTGGCCTGGAGAGGATGTGTGGTTTGAGCGTTGGTGTGAAGGAAAAACAGGCTATCCGATTGTAGATGCGGCGATGCAGCAGCTTAACCAAACAGGTTGGATGCACAACAGACTGCGGATGATTGTAGCGAGTTTCTTGACCAAAGACCTCAACATCGATTGGCGTCGCGGGGAGCGTTACTTTATGAGTAAATTGGTGGATGGCGACTTTGCAGCCAATAATGGCGGTTGGCAGTGGTGTGCGTCGACAGGGTGTGATGGACAGCCCTATTTTAGGATTTTTAATCCCATCACTCAGGGTGAGCGATTCGATGCCCAAGGGGAGTTTATTCGCACTTGGTTGCCTGAGCTTAGCGATGTTCCTAATAAATTTATTCATAAACCATGGATGTGGCCGCACTTCGATGGAGTGGCATATCCGGCACCAATAGTTGATCATAAGACGCAAAGAGAGATAACCTTAGCACTATACAAAGAAGCTAAGGATCAATATTGATGTTACGTAAGACCTTACTGGCAGCTTGCTTAGGATTTTCTCAGTGGTTAAGTGCAGCGACTTTTGAGCTTCCAACCGATGGTAGTAATATGGTTGGAACACTCCAGTACCACAGTGTTGAAGCGGGCGAGACCATGTCTGACATTGCCAAGCGTTACGATGTAGGCTTTTTGTCACTGATGGCCGCCAACAAAGGCGTCGACCCATTTTTGCCATCCGAAGGCTACGTATTGACGATACCGTCTCAGGCCATTCTGCCTGAGGTGGATTACGAAGGTATCGTGATCAATTTGGCTGAATTACGTCTGTATTACTTTGAGCCGGACAAGAATTTGGTGCACATTTTCCCTGTGGGTATTGGGCGTATAGGTCAAGACACCCCTGAAATGACCACTACGATCAGTCAATTGCGTGAGAACCCAACCTGGACACCACCCACTTCTATCCGTAAAGACTATTTAGCTAAAGGGATTGAACTTCCGGATGTTGTGCCGGCAGGTCCCGAAAATCCGCTTGGTGATTACGCAATGCGCCTTGCCTACGGTACAGGTAGTTATTTGATTCACGGTACCAACAAAGACTTCGGCATTGGACTTCGTGTGAGTGCTGGCTGTATTCGAATGGATCCTAAAGATATCGATTGGCTGTTCTATCAAGTGAAGCTTGGCACTAAAGTTCAAGTGATTGACGAGCCAATCAAAATAGCGCTTGAGCCGGATAGAAGCGTCTTTATCGAGGCTCATGAACCACTTACCCGTAGCGACGGCACCAAAAAAGCGATGGAACTTCCTCAAGAGCTAACATGGTGGCTAGAAGAGTACGGGATCCGAGATCAAATTGCTCGTGCGGCGGTATTGGCTCAGAACGGCGTGCCTATTGAGGTGGTGCCAGCGATGGATGACCTAGAGTAACGGTATCTTGAGCGACCGATATAATGCGGTTGCTCACTGTAAAGCAGATATAAAAAAACGCCCACGATATCGTGGGCGTTTTTCATTGTCTTAAGCTAGCATCTTACTTAGTGTAAGATTGAGCGATGTTGTCGATACGCTCGTTTGCACGTTCAGCTTCTTCTTGAGCTGCCATTGCATTCTTGTTGCCTGCTTGTACTTCGTTTTTAAGCGCTTGAACGTCTGCACTTAGCTGGCTAACTTGGTTGCTTAGGTCATCCATTTTTGCTGTTGTTGCTTCATCTGGACCAGACGCACAACCTGCAAGTAGTAAAACTGACGATGCTGCAGCTGCAATTAAAACTTTCTTCATTATAAGCTCCTTCAGGATTAGTATTTAGAACAGCCCTGCAACGTGAATGTTCGCATAAAGGCTATTTCTGAGTTTAGTGCCTAATTTTAAGAACGCAAATTATTTAAAAGTCAGAAAAACCAAAAAATTACGCCATTTTGGGGTTAATCTTCCTTTGTCTTAATTATGAGATTAACCTCAGCAGGATTAATGTGACCTATGTCACGTAGATGGAATCATCTCATTATAAGTCTCTGTAACCGCTGATTTTATTTTTTTCAGGTTAAGAAATGAGCGGTTTTGGTTCAGACTTCTCCTACAATGTGTCTAGATGCCTTGTTTTTCACCTCGATTGTTCGCTGGTGGCAAGGAGAATTATCGGGTATCATGCGCCCTCATTTTTAGCCTGCAACCGTCTGAGGAGAACTTGCATTGCAATTTAAAGAACTTGGCCTAGATAACCGACTATTGAAGAACTTAAGTCACTACGACTTTAAAAAAGCGACCGACATCCAGAAGCAAGCTATTCCGGTCGCGATTGCTGGTAAGGATTTGCTGGCGTCTTCAAAAACGGGTTCTGGCAAGACTTTGGCATTTGTATTGCCGATGCTGCATAAATCTCTTAAGAACAAAGCATTCTCTGCAAAAGATCCACGTGGTGTGATTCTGGCACCAACGCGTGAACTAGCGAAGCAGGTGTACGGTGAGCTTAAATCTATGTTGGGTGGTCTGTCTTATGAGGCTGCGCTCATTCTAGGTGGTGAGAACTTTAACGACCAAGTGAAAGCGCTGCGCCGCTATCCTAAGTTTATTGTAGCGACTCCAGGACGCCTAGCTGACCATTTAGAGCATCGCTCAACATTTCTCGACGGTTTGGAAACTTTGGTTCTTGATGAAGCTGACCGTATGTTGGATCTCGGTTTTGCTCCAGAGCTTCGCCGCATCCACAACGCTGCGAAACACCGCCGCCGTCAAACGCTGATGTTTTCTGCGACGCTTGATCACGCTGAAGTCAATGACATTGCAGCAGAGATGCTGGATGCGCCAAAACGTATCTCAATTGGTGTCTCTAACGAAGAACACAAAGACATCACTCAGAAATTCTACCTTTGTGACCATCTAGATCATAAAGAAGCTTTACTAGAGCGTATCCTCGAAGAAGCCGAGTACAAGCAGGTGATCATCTTTACTGCAACTCGAGTTGATACCGATCGTTTGACTAAATGGCTGAATGAAAAGCAGCTTAAGGCTATCGCGTTAAGCGGTAATTTAAACCAGACTCAGCGCAACACCATTATGAGTCAGTTTGAACGTCATGTATTTAAGATCCTGGTGACCACAGATGTAGCTTCTCGAGGCATAGATATCGCAACGGTTACTCACGTAATTAACTTCGATATGCCAAAGCACACCGAGGAATACGTACACCGTGTAGGCCGTACCGGCCGTGCAGGTAACAAAGGTGATGCAATTTCTTTGGTTGGTCCAAAGGACTGGGATAGTTTTAAACGTGTTGAGGCTTTCCTTCAGCAAGATATTGGCTTCTCGGTACTAGAAGGACTGAAAGGTAAATTCAAAGGCTTCCGTCCTAAGAAACCAGCCGTTAATAAGAAAGCACAGGCTGCTAAAGGTAAAGCACAGCAGAAGAAGGCGACGCCTAAGAAACCAGCGAATCGCGATAAAACCTTTTATAAAAATGTGGCTGTGGGTGATTCGGTATTCATTCCGAAGAAAAAGCCTAAGCCAGCTGCAGACAGCGAATAAAGTAATCGGCCTTACCATATATTGGTGAGGCCTTTTTTGTTTTAAGGCGTTAGCTATATAACGCTCGTATTGCTTTATGCACTTTTCCAGACTCACTTCCTATCTTCCAAATGAGCGCCGCTGGGATTGCTTTTCTCAATGATGGCTCCACATTCAACTTCACAATCTGACCTGACTCTATTTGCGGACGAATAAAAGGTTCGACCGCGATTCCCCAGCACAGTCCGTAACCAATGGCGGTTTTCGCCGCTGAAATAGATTCACATTCCCAGATATTGGGTGAGATTGCCGTGTCTGAGGCTTTGCGATTATGTGACAGATAAGCTTGCCTGTAACGTTGTAGATCCACCAAAGAGACAGTATCGAGTTTAGCTAGTGGATGCTCGGGGCTAGCAATATAGAGCAGCTCCGCACTTGGGAGTGAAATTGCGCCGAGATTACTGAAAATAGGCTGCTCCAACAGCGTAAATCCTATGTGGGCTTCTCCTTTAACAACCGCGGAAACAACCTCTGAGGATGGCATCTCTCGGAGCTTTAACTTGAGCCTCGGAAAATCCTTTGCTAGCAAATGGAGGATGTCTTTCTCATTCGGGACGCTATAGACGTTATCAACGGCCAATATGAACTCTGTCTCTTCTTCAGGCTCCAACTCATTTGCGAGACGCTCAAAGTGTTCACACTGTGCCAAGATAAGCTTGGCTTCCTTTAGCAGTACTTCGCCAGCGGGCGTCAGCGTGGGGTTGCGCGTAGAACGATCGAATAGCTCTTGGTTCACGTCGAGCTCTAGATTAGAGACCGTCATGCTAATTGCAGAGTGCGTTTTCTTCATTTTTCTGGCAGCAGCAGAAAAAGAACCGGTTTCAGCCGAGAGAACGAAGGCCTGAAGTTGTAGCAAATTCACGGTTAACATATCAGTTTAGCTTACACCTTTAATGGTCTTTATGTTTGTATTCCTTAAGGTTAGTTAAGTGAGTGATGTTTGCAAGATGATTATTCAAGGAGGAATAAAAACACAACCTGTCAATTATTCTTAAGGTTTAATGAATTTGTATTTCAGTAAAGATGACTAATATAAGCGGTGTCAGAGGGGAAAACGAGACCAATCGTTTTGACAACATAGTGGAATGGATGCGCTTTATTAGACATAAAGAAGGTAAAGACCATGACTACTGACATCAAATCAACCAACAACAAAGACATAGACCCAGCAAAATCTTATGAACGCAAAGTCTCGCTAAATTTGGCTTTCTATTCGCGTTTTGCGACTAAAAATAACGCTGTCAAGTAAAGAGGTCTCCATGTCAAATCAATCTGATTTAAACCTGTATTCGTTGGCTGATACTCCACTAAAGAAGTTGGCGCTGGTCACCTTTATTCTCACCAATATTGGTATGTTTGCCGTACCGGCCGGCTTGGGGGCGCTGGGTTCCGCCATGGACTGGCCGGCAGCAGAAACGGTATCGGTGGTAGGAATTGGGTTTGTTATTAACGAGGTGATTCTATTTGGTTCAATAGCCATTTTGGGAAAAACTTTAGTGAGTCTTATTCGCTCAAAGCTTAAATGCCTTTTCCGCTCAAAGAGCAGACATCAATAACGTCACTTTTCACTCCCCCCGCCTTCGTGCGGGGTTGAGGGGTTGTAAACATTTGTTTAATTCCGAATTAACTTAGAGGTGAATAAAATGAAAAAGGCGTTAATAGTAATGTGTGTTGCAGGCATGTCTTTAATCGCGATGGCAGATACGGAATACTCTGGTTTTCGTGTTGGTCCGGGAGCGACCATGGGGCAAGCGACAGAACTTGGTGGTTTAGGTGCTCAACCGAGATTAGAGCTTGGCTACGATGTTAACCGTGTATTTTCAGTGAATGGCTATGTTCAAGGGCTCAAAGGGAAAACTCAAGGGGAGTATGTCTTTGATGCAGCTGAACCTTACATGGGACAAGTACTACCGCCGGTGGTTGGGGCAGCAGAAGCAGAAGTCGACGGTTGGCGAGCAGGTATCGAAGCTGAGGTAGGTTATGCGTTTGACCTTGGGGTGGTAGATATAAAGCCTTACGTCGCTGTGGGCGTCGCGACTCAAGGTGGCGATTTTGAAGTTAATCATATGAGCAATACGATGCCATCAGATAACTTGGATACCTTAGGATCTGAAAAATTGAGCGGCTCTGCAGTGACGGCTGCGATTGGTGCGCGAGTGAACACTGCTTTGGGGATTTATGTTGATACTCGATTGGAGCGGGCGCCATTTAGAAGTCGCGGCATTATCAAGGATCAAACGCAGGGCAGTCTTTCTATCGGGTACAAATTTTAACCAAAAACCAGGGGTCTTCCTCTGGTTTTTTGCCATTCGGCGACAAAAGAGTACGTGTTTTAGAGTTAATTTAGCGTTTAGAAAGGCTGAAATTGACGAACTTTTGTGCAAACAAACCACTTTATGACAAAGATTACAGTACAATTTTTGACTGTCATATTGGGGTCTATACTCAATTACCCATGATAAAGTACTGATTTTAAGTGATCTTCTCCCATAAACCCCCATCTTCAAAATTCTCATTTGTCATAGACCTTTCAAGGAACTGAAACACAACTGTCATATTCGACCTCTAATCTTGTCAGCGTTCAAACGAAACAAGGCAATCAAGCCACTAAAGGAAATTGTGATGAAAAAGACAGTTATCGGTGCAATCGCTCTACTAGGCGCACTAACAGTGACATCAGCTTCAGCAAAAGAAACTATCTCTGTAGTAGGTTCTAATAGTGCTTCTCCACTGGTTGAAGTTTTTGCAGAAACTTACATGAACAAAGGCGAACCAGTGTTTATCGAAATCCAAGCACCAGGTTCTTCAGCAGGTATTCGTGCAGCGAAGGATGGCAGCGCAGACCTAGGTATCTCTTCTCGTGACCTTAAAGCAGAAGAAAAATCAGCAGACCTTAAAGAGCTAGTTATTGCTCGTGACGGTATCGCAGTTGTAGTGAACCCAAACAACAGCGTAAAAGAGCTAACGTCAGAGCAAATCACAAGCATCTACAAAGGCGAAATTACTAACTGGAGCCAAGTTGGCGGTCAAAACAAGCCAATCGTTGCTATCACTCGTGATACGGCTTCAGGTACTCGTGGTGCATTCGAAGACATCATGAAACTAAAAATGAAGATCAGCGGTAAGAAAGTATCGGCTATCTCTCAACGTGCTCAAGTTGCTAACGGTAACGGTGCACTGAAGGTATCTGTAGCAAGCAACCCATACGCTATTGGCTTCATCTCTCTAGGTACAGTAGACAATACAGTTCAGCCTCTAAAAATTGACGGTGCTGCAGCAACAGTAGATAACGTGAAGAACGGTTCTTATAAAGTTGCTCGTCCATTCCTTGTTCTTTACAAAGATGGCAAACCTTCTGCTGAAACTCAGCAGTTCCTAGACTGGATGGTTGGCGAAGAAGCTCAAGCTATCTCAGGTAAGAAAGGTTACATCACTGTTAACTAAGCAACACCAGTAAATATTTAAGTTGCTCAGCCCACCTTTTCGGGCTGAGCCTTTTGCGCGTCTATCGAAGTAATTAAACATAGAAGCAGAATTATGACCATCGCAACAAATAGTGAGAAGCTTATGAACAATGAAGCGACTCAGTCTGAAGCTCGCCGCCTTAAGGCTCAAACACGAGTTGATTGGAAAGAGAGATTCTTCCACGGACTATTTCTTACCAGTGCAGTAATCGGCATCGTTTCTCTTGCCATTATTGCTTACTTCATCGTTAAAGAAAGTATCCCGGCATTCCAAGAAGTGGGTGTGAGTGGCATCGTATTAGGTCAGCATTGGTTACCACCTGCGCTTTACGGTGTTGCAACTATGATCGTGGCATCGATTGTCTCTACGCTTGGCGCTGTCGTCGTTGGTGTTCCAATTGGTGTTCTAACGGCTATCTTTATCGCAGAAATCGCACCAAAGCGCCTTGCGGATATTATTCGTCCAGCGGTTGAACTACTGGCGGGTATCCCATCGGTGGTTTATGGCTTCTTTGGTTTGATTATCATCGTACCGCTTATCCAACAAGTATTTAATGTACCAGCGGGCAACACGATTCTTGCGGGTATCATCGTATTAGGCGTGATGATTCTTCCAACGGTAATTACCGTTTCAGAGACATCGATTCGCGCTGTGCCACGCACCTACAAAGAAGGCTCACTGGCTCTAGGTGCATCAAAGATTTACACCATTTTTAAACTTCTCGTTCCAGCGGCTCGTTCAGGCATTATGACTGGCGTAATTTTGGGTATTGGTCGTGCTCTAGGTGAAACTATGGCAATCATCATGGTAATGGGTAATGCGCCTGCAATGCCTGGCAGTATTTTGGAATCAGCCCGTACGCTAACAGCAAACATCGCAATTGAAATGTCCTATGCAAGTGGCGTTCACGCAAATGCTCTATACGCGACCGGTGTTGTGCTTCTGGTATTTATCATGATGCTCAACTCAGCTCTCCTTTACTTGAACCGCGAGAAAGCGAAGTAATTATTATGGATACAGTAAAACTAAAGAAAGCGCGTGTTCAAAAAGACGCGATTCTCAATGCCTTTGTTTGGGCAGCAGCGGCAATGACCGTAGGCTTCTTGTTCTGGATCATTTGGTACATCCTATCCAATGGTCTTCAGCACGTAGATTGGAACTTTATCACTGATAACTACACGGCAACGGGTGAAGAGAAGGGCATCTTCCCGATGATCATCTCGACCGTTTACATGGTTATCGCATCGATTGCAGTTGCAGCGCCTTTAGGCATCATGACGGCTATCTACCTAACCGAATACGCTAAGGTAGGCAGTAAGCTGGTTAAGGTTATTCGTTTCTGTACTGAGTCGTTGGCAGGTATTCCATCGATCATCTTCGGTCTGTTCGGTATGACGTTCTTCGTAGTAATCATGGGCTTTGGCTTCTCGATTCTATCGGGTGCACTTACTCTAAGTATCTTGATTCTACCGGTTATTATCCGTACGACAGAAGAAGCCTTAATGGCGGTACCGCAAACTTACCGTGAAGGTTCTTACGGTTTGGGCGCATCGAAAATCTACACCATTTGGCGTCTTATTCTGCCAAGTGCAACCCCAGGTATTCTTACTTCGGTCATTCTAAGTATTGGTCGTGTTATCGGTGAATCTGCACCGGTATTCCTAACTGCAGGTATGGTGGCACGTGTACCAGACTCACTGCTAGATTCAGGTCGTACCCTAACGGTTCACCTGTACAAACTCACAACGGAGCTGTTTACCATGGATGAGTGGAACCAAGCATACGGTACAGCGACTGTACTGATTGTGGTCGTCCTACTTATCAACACGCTAACGAAGTTTATCGCTAGCCGCTTTAACACAGCAACGTACTAATTGAGAACAATTCGACTGATGGTGAGGCCAGACCATAAAGAGCCAAGCCATCAAATTTACACGAATTAACACGACAAAGAATTTAGAGAATAGAGACATGAACAAGTTTAACATTGAAAACCTAGACCTTTTCTACGGTGAAAACCAAGCACTTAAAGCGATCAACCTACCGATCCCAACTCGCCAAGTAACAGCGTTAATTGGTCCGTCAGGTTGTGGTAAGTCAACACTGCTTCGCTGTTTGAACCGCATGAACGACCTTATCGAAGGCGTTAAAATTACCGGTTTGCTAGAAATGGATGGCACGGACATCTACGGCAACATCGATGTTGCAGACCTACGTATCAAAGTAGGTATGGTATTCCAGAAGCCAAACCCATTCCCAATGAGCATCTACGAGAACGTTGCTTACGGTCTTCGTGCGCAAGGTATCAAAGACAAAAAGCACATTGACGAAGTGGTAGAGAGCTCGCTTCGCCGCGCAGCACTTTGGGACGAAGTTAAAGATCGTTTGAAGTCACATGCGTTTGGTTTGTCTGGTGGTCAGCAGCAGCGTTTATGTATCGCTCGTACAATTGCCATGCAGCCTGACGTTATCCTAATGGATGAGCCAACGTCTGCACTTGACCCAATTGCGACACACAAAATCGAAGAGTTGATGGAAGAGCTTAAAAAAGACTACACCATCGTTATCGTTACTCACTCAATGCAGCAAGCGCGTCGTATTTCAGACCGTACTGCGTTCTTCCTAATGGGCGAACTGGTTGAGCACAACGACACTCAGGTTATTTTCTCTAACCCAAGTGATGACCGTACTCAAGGTTACGTAAACGGTGACTTTGGTTAATGGCAGCGTAAGGCTTGCAATTGTTTGAACACAATTTCCATTTATCGCACGATTCGTTTTGAATCACAGCATTAGCGAATGACAGAATTTACTGGCATATCACTATAACTATAAGCGATGGTACTATTGCCCTTCCTTGTGAAGGGCTTTTTTTCGCCTGTAAAAAGTGAGCTTGTTGATAGTTTCGCTGTTGAAAAATACAAACAAAAACGTCAAACCTCGCTAAAGGTTTGACGTTAGTCGTACGTGTTGCTTGTAATAGCGAGCTAGTTTTGGAATAGAAATACGCAACTGGTGAGGTAATCCAACATCTCTTGATGAGATACCGCCTGATCGGTGAGGTAGCCAGTTATCAATCCGTAAACAATGGCGTAGTTTTTGTCGTTGTGTGCGACATGCTCTTGGGCGAAGAAGTCAGAAATCACTTTACTCAGCTCAAAGATATCACTGCGGTCTAATGCCTCAGCGCCTGTATTTTCTGCTGGGGAAAGGTCACCGAGCTTATTCGTTAGCCATTTGACGAGTTGCGAGTCTTCTACGGGACTTTGTTGATCAATTTCCACAATGTAATTCCAAGTATGAGTGAATGCTCTAATGCTAGGAAAGTTTTCACTCTCTTGCCATAGGAGAAAAGTCGCAACTATCGAAGTTAGCGATTGAAGTCACACTGACCTTTTAAAAATAGAAGAAAGCCAACGGATAAACGTTGGCTTAGTGAGATTGTGTTGCGTTAACTAGGCGGTTGCAGTTGCCGTTGCAATTGGGCGCAGCGGCTTATCATTGATTGGCAAATGAATCAGCGCGGCGGCAAAAGCAAGAACAACCGTTGACCACCAGATAGGCTCGTAAGAGCCGTAGTAATCGTAGATCCTACCGCCAGCCCAAGCACCAAGGAAACTGCCTACTTGGTGAGTAAAGAACACCAAACCGTACAAGGTTGATAGGTAACGCGCGCCGAAGATCTGACGAACGAGGCCTGACGTCAGCGGTACTGTACCTAGCCAACAAAAACCGATGGCACCACCAAATAGCGCTGCGGTGTGCTCTGTGACAGGCATCGTCACAAACGCAGCGATCACAACCGTTCTAAATAAGTACAGCATCGACATCACATGGCGTTTACTGAACTTATCGCCCATCAAACCCCAGAAGTACGAACCAAAGATATTGAAGATACCTACGTAGGCAAGCGCCAGTGCTGCACTACTAGCAGGAAGGTCTTTATCAGCTAAGTAGCTTGGTAAGTGTGTTGCGATGAACATTACGTGGAAGCCACACACGAAAAAGCCTGCATGGATAAGCCAGTAACCTTTGTGGTTGAAGGCCTCTTTAAGCGCTTGTTTTAGTGTTAACTCGTTTTCCTCAGCAGCACCATTAGCACTATTTGCTGGACGGGCTGACTTCATAAACAGTGAGAAAGCAATCATCATGGTACAAAGCACAGCAAAGCCCTGCAGTGCACCCTGCCAGCCCATGTCTTCTAGCATCAATTGAGCGCCAGGAATCATCGCGAACATACCAAATGAACCGGCCGCGGTAGTCAGGCCAAATGCCTTAGCAGCATGCTCAGCTGGTACCACTTTTGCTACCGCACCTAAAATGATGACATAGCTGGTGGCACTAAGACCTAAGCCAACCAATGCACCTAATGAGAAGTAAAGCATTGAAGCTTCTGTAGTGACAGAGGTCAAATACAAGCCCACGGCATAGGCGATAGAGCCCATCAAAATGATGCGCTTTGATCCCCATTTGTCCGCAGCCATACCAACAAAGGGTTGGAACATACCAAACAGTAAGTTTTGCAGCGCAATGGCGAAGCTAAAGAATTCACGCCCTGTTTGGAAATGATCGGAAATTGGCATCATGAAAATGCCAAATGACTGGCGAATGCCCAAGCTGACGATAAGGATGCCAATACCCAGCCAAACTAGGGCTGGAAAGCGGAAAATACTCATTGTAATAACACTCTAGTGATGATGGTGGTGTGAGTGATCCATAGGATCAGATGGGTTTTGTTGGTGACACCCACTGTTAATGGCTTGCTTGGCCAAAAGGTCGAGCAAGGTGGGTGAGTGGTGCACCGCCATCAATGCCACGGCAAGAAGCAGCAACATTCGTATTAGCTGAGCAAAAATGGATTGTGAGAACATAAACTCAATTCGCGTTGATGCGCAAAAGTGGCGTTAAAAAAGAGCGCGCAGTGTAATGATCTACCGGGTATGACTCAAATGACATTTAGTGAAGTAATGTATGCATAAAATGCATACATAAATATCAACGTTCTCACTGAGTACCTATTCGCCATTTGAACGGTTATAATTCTGCCGTTCATCACTAGGGATACAACAATAATGAAGTACGATTGGGTTCTGTTTGACGCAGACGAGACGCTGTTCCACTTTGATTCATTTGGTGGCATGAAGCTTATGTTTGAGCGTTTTGGCGTTAATTTCACGCGTGACGACTATGACGCGTATCAACTGGTCAATAAGCCGTTATGGGTGGACTACCAAGATGGCAAAATCACTGCTGATGAGCTTAAAATCATCCGTTTTGAAGGCTGGGCTACGAAACTTGGTATCACACCTTTTGAGTTAAATTCTGCATTTCTAGAGGCGATGGCGGATATCTGCACACTGTTGCCCGGCGCAAAGGAGTTGCTTGACGCACTTTCAGGCAATGCAAAACTGGGTATCATTACCAATGGCTTTACTGAGTTGCAAGCGATTCGTCTTGAGCGTACAGGGCTTAGCGACTACTTTGAGCACGTGGTTATCTCTGAGGAAGTGGGCGTAGCAAAACCGGACCTCGGGATTTTTGACCATGCTCATCAATTGATGGGGCTACCATGCAAAACTAAAATTTTGATGGTGGGCGATAATCCTCATTCCGATGTACTTGGCGGTATTAACTTTGGTATTGAAACGTGTTGGTTAAACACACAAGGTGTTCAGACGCCAGCGGGTATTCACCCACACTATGAAGTGAACTCCCTCGAACAGCTTAGAATGACGCTGTTCGCATAAGCCTCGGATATTCCGAGTCATAGTCGACTTTGGGGTGAATTGTGAGAAATTGTAAACTCAGCTTTGCACTTTGCCCCTTTAGAGTTACTGACTATCTTCACATTCAAACATTTGTTCGGTATAAATCTTCACCTGCATTTAGTACGATATGTTGAAACTTCGGCCGAGGGAACTTTGGCCTAGCCGAACGAATGAGTAGTTCTGAGTTTCTGTATCATGTCTTTAAAAAATCTTCCTACGCTGCAGCAATTTATTGATGCGCTCGATGACCATATTTGGGTCAAGAATGCTGATGGTCAGTATGTTGCTGTCAACGAAGCCAGCGAAACCGCTTGGCGTCATTCTCGCGAATATATCTTTGGTAAGACCGACGAACAATTGTTTAGTACGGAACGCGCTGAGTATTTTAAACATATCGATGAGAAAGTGATCGCTAATGGCGGTCAGCGAACGGTTGAAGAGTGCGCTGCGCTAGATAGAGAGGGCAACGAAGTTTGGCTAGAGACAGTAAAATCTCCGATAAAGGATGAGGCCGGAGACTTGGTCGGTATCATTGGCATGACGCGTAACGCCACAAGAAGAAAGCAAGTAGAAGCTCGATTATCGCTTACTTCAGAGATATTTAACAATTTCCAAGAAGGCATGATGATCACCGATCACAATGCTAACATCATGGACGTTAACCACGCATTCACTGCCCTTACTGGTTATGAAGAAGCTGAAGTGATAGGGCGCAACCCGAGCTTTCTTCAATCTGGTCAGCACCATCCCGACTTTTACACTGAGCTGTGGCAACAGTTAAGGGAGTATGGTCAGTGGAAAGGGGAATTCATTAACCGTAAAAAGAGCGGCAGTATTTACCCTCAGTTGGCGACTATCAGTGCTATTACCGATGAAAGCGATGAGATCCTGCACTATATTTGCGTATTTGAGGACATTTCACTGCGCAAAGCGCACGAAGAGAAGCTGCGCCGGATGGCCTTCTTTGATCCGTTAACCAATTTGCCTAACCGTGTTCACCTTACCCACTTATTGGAACAAAGCATTGCTTTGGGCGAAAAGAGTGATACTCCATTTGCGACTTTGTTTCTCGATCTTGATCATTTTAAACACATCAACGATAGCAAAGGGCACTTGTTTGGTGACCAACTCTTAGCGCAAGTTGCTGAGCGTTTACAAACGATGCAAGCAGGGAATGCAACAATAGGCCGAATTGGTGGTGATGAGTTTGTTATTATTCTTACCGATTATGATTGTGAAGCGACACTGCTCGATATTATCGATCAGACCTTAGGGGTATTTAATACACCGTTCGTGTTTGAGCACAATGAGCATCTTCGAGTGTCGGGTAGTATTGGCGTCGCACGATATCCGAATGACGGCTATGATAGTGAAACATTGCTCAAAAATGCCGATACGGCCATGTATCTGGCTAAAAAGAATGGCCGTAGTGGCTACGCTTTCTACTCCCCAGATTTAACCGACAGATCGGTGCAGCATGTACGTATTCAATCTGCCCTTCACGATGCTGTCGACAAAGAGCAGCTCTCGCTCGCTTACCAGCCACAATATCGCCTTGAAGATAACGCTCTAGTTGGCGTAGAGGTGCTGCTACGCTGGGAACACCCAGAACTGGGCTTTATTCCTCCGAGTCTTTTTATCCCAATTGCAGAAAAAACAGGGCTGATACAACACATTGGACAGTGGGTGTTAAAAGCCGCGTGTCAGCAAGGAAGAGCGTGGATAGAGCAGGGGCTTTCCTTTGGAAAACTGGCGGTGAATGTGTCAGCCTTACAACTACAAAGAGCGGAATTTGTAAAACAGTTGGCCGATATTACCGACCAAACGAAGTTTCCTTTAGAACAACTGGAAATTGAAATTACCGAGAGTTTTCTTCTTCATAATCAGCAGCATGCGTTTAATACATTGAATGAGTTACGTGAGCTAGGAGTCGATGTTTCGCTGGATGATTTTGGTACCGGCTACTCTTCTCTTTCTTATTTGAAAGGTCTGCCGATCAACAAACTAAAGATTGATCGCTCATTTGTGAATGATGTGCCAGAGCAAAGTGATAGCAACGCGCTAGTACTTGCGATTATCGCCATGGGTAATGCTCTAGACTTGCGTGTAGTCGCTGAGGGGATTGAAACCGAACAGCAGATCGACTTTCTTACCCAGCATGGTTGTCAGTTTGGTCAAGGCTACGCCTTCGCTAAGCCACTGACAGAGAAAGACTTCGTTTCCTTAATTTCTTCGTAATTGTCGGCAAACCTTATCGTTCTAACTTGTAAGGTTTGCCAAGTATATCCTTAAAGAAAATACGCCTTTGTTTGCACTATTGTTGTCGCTAACCCGTAACAATGATCGTTAGGGCTTAGCGATGTTAGAACACGGGCACATCACCCTCAATAAAGAAAACACGTATTAATCGCCGGTGATTTTTGACTGACCACGTAACCCGTTACTATGCTTTCTAATCAAGTTAGCTTTATCAAGAACGGTAAACGTTACGTCAGTAAGTATGCAGTCCTGACTTTCGTCAAACAAGGAAGCGCATCATGGGTAAATTTACCTCCGGGGTGATTCTGGGTCTTTTCACTGGAACACTCTTGTTTTCATTTCAGACGCTCGCAGATGAGCGATTCAAAGTGGGTATGGAGAAAGCCAAAACCTGTGCCACCTGTCACGGTGACGAAGGGATCTCCAGCATTGAGTCCTACCCCAACCTACAAGGTCAAAAGATGGGATATCTGATGACCGCTCTTCGAAGTTATCAAACCAGAGAACGCAGTGGCGGCCTTGCTGTTCTGATGCAACAACAAGCTGACGCATTGAGTGATCAAGATATCGCTGACATCGCGTATTACTATTCCAAATTAGGCTCTGACGCCAACAAGCAGTGAAGGAGCCTTTATGGACATCACGGCGAATCACTACGACATAAAAGTCGTTCGTTACTTTATTTTAGCGTCACTCATCTGGGCAGTTGCTGGCATGGTGATCGGCGTTATATTGGCTGCTCAGCTCTACTGGCCTGTGCTCAACTTTAACTCCGAGTACTTTCAATTCGGCCGGCTCAGACCGCTTCACACCTCTGGCGTGATATACGGATTTGTCGTCAACATACTGATGGGGACTTCCTTGTATATTGTTCAGCGCACATGCCAATGCGCGCTGTTCAATAAAAGCTTGTCTTGGATGGTATTTTGGGGCTGGCAGTTGGTGCTGCTTCTTGCACTTATTTCTTTGCCGCTAGGTTACACGACATCGAAGGAGTACGCAGAGCTCGAATGGCCGATCGATTTACTAATCGTGTTGGTTTGGGTGCTTTATGGCGTACTGTTTTTCGGTACGATAGCGAAGCGAAAAGTCGAACATATCTTTGTTGCCAATTGGTTCTTTGCAGCGTTTATCATCGTGATTGCGATGATATTTGTCGTTAACAACCTGGCTATGCCAGCTTCGTTTATGAAGTCATACTCCGTGTATGCCGGAGCGCAGGATGCTATTGTCCAGTGGTGGTGGGGGCACAACGCCGTCGGTTTCCTACTCACCGCAGGGGTCATTGGTATGAACTACTACTTCATACCTAAAGTTGCCGACAGACCTATCTACTCTTACCGTCTTTCGATTATCCACTTCTGGGGCTTGGTGGGCTTTTATACCTGGGCAGGTACACATCATCTCATCTACAGCTCGGTTCCACTGTGGGTGCAGAATATTGGTATCGTGATGTCATTAATACTTTGGCTCCCATCTTGGGCAGGGGCGTTTAACAGTGCGATGACCTTACTTCAGAACAAACAGAAGCTGAAAACCGACTATATCATGCTGTTTTTCTTCTCTGCCATTCTCTACTACTGTCTTGCCACGTTTGAAGGGCCGCTGCTTGCGATTCGTTGGTTCAATATGATTGCGCACAACAGTGAGTGGGTGATAGGACATGTCCATTCCGGCGCCTTAGGTTGGGTTGGTATGTCAGGGATTGCCGTATTCTATTACTTTATCCCTAAGTTATGGGGTAAAAACGAGCTCTGGTCACCAAGGTTGCTCAAGTGGCACTTTTGGCTTGCTCATGCTGGTGTTGCTTTATATGCCATTGCGCTTTGGGTAGCGGGTATCGGAGAAGGGGTGATGTGGCTTGCACAAGGCGATAATGGCGAGTTGCAATACAGTTTTGTTGAAGCGATGAATTTCAAAGCACCGTGGTTGTTCTTACGCTTCTTTGGCGGAGCGCTGTTTGTTCTTGGCTTATTCCTGATGGTCTTGAACCTCTACAACACGGTGCGCACGCCGCTTACTCGTCGGGTGAGTAGTGAAGGAGGCGTATCATGAATGCTGATTTTACTAAGTCTTTGGTGATATTGATCGTATCGACCGCTGTGGTGGCGTCTTTCTCCATTTTAGTATGGGTGCTTCCAAATTTATTACGTACCCCAGAGCTCGTTCAGCAAAGCCAAGCGAAGCCGCTCACGGCGATAGAGGTGGCCGGGCGAGATATTTATATCAGTGAGGGGTGCCATGTGTGCCACACGCAAATGGTTCGTCCACTTGAACCTGAGATAAAACGCAATGGCCGCGCCAATCAAGAGTCTGATGATATTTATGAGTTTCCGAATCTATGGGGCTCGAAGCGCACAGGACCTGATCTCACCAATCTAGGCAGAAAGTATTCAGATCAGTGGCATGCCATTCACCTGATTGATCCACGCCGCGTTGTCCCAACGTCCATCATGCCTGCCTATCCTTGGTTGTTCGAACAAGTTCTGTCTGGCGATACCATAACCGGAAAGATGCAAACTTTGAAAGCACTAGGTGTGCCTTACTCTGAGGATGAAATTGCCAACGCAAGGTTAGAAGTTAGAGGAAAAACCAAGGGTGAAGCGCTGATCCGCTACTTGCAAAGTCTTGGTGTCGATACAGCTGAGGAGAGTGTGCAATGAGTAGTTTCTGGACTCTATGGGCTGCCGTGGGCACCCTTGTATTCTTCGTTCTAATGGTCGCTGTGATTGTTAAGTATTGGCGCAATAATCATCAAGCGGACAAAGACAAAGTGCTCGACACGTTCGATGGCATTGAAGAAAAAGATGCGCCGCCGCCAAAGATATTGTTTGTTTCCTATTTTGCTGCGTTCGTTATCTCATTTGGCTATCTAATCTTATATCCGGGGATCAGCGGTTGGTCAGGGTTGCTTAATTACGATCAGGCCGACGACAAGCTCAGCGCGCCGACGACAAGCCTTGATGCTCAGTTTTCCCTGGTACAAGACCAGTCTCTCATCTCGTTGGCGGACAACACTGAGATAGTCTCTTCAGGGCAAATGTTATTCCAAACCCATTGTGCTGCTTGCCATCGCGACAACGCGCAGGGAGCGAAGCATTTCCCAAACCTTATCGACAATGAATGGATGTACGGTGGATCCGATGAGGCTATCATCCATTCCATCGAACTCGGTAGAAATGGTGCGATGCCCGGGTGGGTAGATGTGCTTAGGCCAGATGAAATCGCTAAAATTTCTTATTACCTCGCATCACTCAACCAACGCCATACTGATGTGCCAGAGGTTAAGGTGGAGCTTGGTAAAGACTTGTTCGTGAAAACGTGCTCTTCTTGCCATGGCGACGGTCGCTTAGTGAATATGGAAACGGGCGTACCTGATCTATCCGACAACATTTGGCTTCATGGAGGCAGCATAGAAGAGATCCAACACACCATACGTGCAGGGTTAAATAATGTGATGCCTGCCTTTGGTGAGCAGCTCTCTCAAAATGAAATCCTCGCGATTGGTGCTTATATCACCCACGCTCGCCTGCAAAACGATAACCGACTTGCGTCACTGGATGCAGAGGCGGTTGAACGCGGCGAGTATCTGGCTCATGCAGGAGACTGTGTGGCTTGTCATAGCGCCGAGGGGGGAGAGCCGTTTGCTGGTGGCCTGCCGTTTGTCACGCCATTTGGCACCATTTACTCAACTAACATAACGCCTCATGTCACAGAAGGTATTGGTAGTTATGACTACGAGGACTTTAGAGCCGCTCTCGTTGATGGTAAAGGGAGACATGGGTATCTATATCCGGCAATGCCGTTTACTTCCTACCAACATGTTACTGAGCAAGATTTGCGCGATATGTGGGAATACATGCAATCTATTGGTGCTGTATCAAGACGAAATGACGCCAATCAAATGATGTTCCCGTCGAACATTCGCTTAGGTCTCCTTGCCTGGGACATTGTTTTTGCCGATCGCAAACCAATGGAATACGAAGTGCCTGCCGAACTACAGAATAAAGTGGAGGATGTAGAAAAGTGGCAGCGCGGTAAATACTGGGTTGCTGGATTGGGTCACTGCTCGGAATGCCATACGCCAAGAAATATCGCTCAAGCGCTCGATAATGATCGTATATTCCAAGGCAATTTAATCGACGGATGGCATGCGCCGGACATCACGGCAGAAGAGCTGTTTATCGATGGTTGGGATCTGACTTCTTTAACTGATTTCCTCCATACAGGTCACTCTGATAAGGGCAGTGCGTTTGCTGGTATGGCCGATGTAATCAAGAACAGCTTGAGTTTGATGACCAGAGAAGATATTGAATCCATGTCTTATTACCTATTGGCGGGTGACTCCAATAATATGATCAGTGATGCCGCGGTACGATTAGAGCCCAAAGGGTTTGATGAAGTCTCGTATGCAGAAGATATCTATGCCACCTACAACCAAACTTGTGGCGCATGTCATGGGCCAGACGGTAAAGGACGAGATCCCATTGCGCCAACTTTGCTAGATAATGGCATTATCATGCACAGTGATCCGTTCAATACGATCGCTGTAACTATTCGCGGGCTCCAGCCTACGTATTTAGACAAAGAGCGAAATTTTATGCCGATGGCGAGCTTTGAAGATGTGTTGTCGGATAAAAAGCTGGCAGAGCTGATCACCTTCGTTCGACTCCATTTGGGGGCACGTGAAGTGCCAGTCACGGAAGAGGATGTGAAACAAGTGAGGGAAATGTTGGAAAAAGCAGGCTACTCAGGAGGTTTACACGTTACGCCTGAAATGTATGACCAGCGTGATGGCAACATTAACGTCAACTAAGCCTGTTTTGATCTGGGTTTAATGGGAAGAAAAAGGCTCGCTAAATTTAAAATAGCGAGCCTTTTCTATGGTTAACTTTCCGCTTCCGTCAGTTCCACTTGCTCTTTCGGTTGATGAGCATCCGCTGCGGCAAGCATCTTGCGAATTGCAATGGATGAGAGCAGAGCAACGAGCACCATTACAACGGCTAACATCGTTAATAAACCAAAGTAGTCACCATAAACGGTTTGCACGAACTCTTGAGTGATTTCTTGGCCTTTCTCTGCTGCGATTGAAGTAGAGAACACAGCGCCAACAATACCAGACAAAGCGATTGCCACTGAAAATAGGCTTACCGAGAAGTTCTCAATGTGTTTCGGTGCCACCGATAGAATGAAGGCGACAACTAATGAACCAACAATGACTTCAGCAAACGCTTGGAAGAAGTGAATCACGAGGAACACCTCAGGGCGGATAATCACATCTTCGCCAACATTCTTCACTGCAAACGCCAAAATACCAAACGCAATCGCTGTCATGATGAATGAAAAGCCAATCTTGGTGGCGGTCGTAAAGTGGATGTTGCGTTTTTCTAGTCCAGAGAAAGTCGCTGCAATCACAGGTCCTGCAACAATACACCAAAGTGGGTTCATCGACATTGACGCTTCAGGTGCGATTGGAATGATGCCAAACAAATCACCACGCATGGTGTTGATGGTCACCATAGTCATTGATGTCATCATTTGTCCGTAATAGACAAAAAACGCTGTCGTTAGAACGGTAACAATAATGATGGTTCCCATGCGAAGTGCATCGGCTTTTTCGGCTTTTAACATCAGTGAGATGAAATAACCAATAGCAGTCAAACCAATGGCGTAAACGATGTTTTTACCGATGTCCATGTTCGAGAACATAAAGAACACCATGCCGATCATGGCCACTGAAGTAATCGCAAACTTGATCCAGTTAGCGCTAGAGACTGGCGCTTTATCAATATCTGCACCGATACCTTGCAGCTGTTTTCTGAATGTGAACAGCATAAACAAAGCCGTAAACGCCAAAATTCCGGAAAGCGCAAAACTGCCATAGAAGCCAATCACCAAAACAAACATTGGGAATAGGTACTGGCCAAGTAGGGCGCCAATGTTGTTCACTGAATAGTTAACAGGGTAACCATTTTCAAAGTCTTCTTGGCTTTTGAACGTGCGCTTATAAAGGCTTGGGTAAGATGGGGACATTAAGCCACGTGCGTAACTTGCCAGTGCGATACCAGCGAGACTTATTGGAATGTTAACGGTTGATGCGCCCAGAACTAGCAGAGCATAACCACAGGTAAAACCAAGGTAGGCGATGGTTAAAGACCGAAACGCGCCTAGAAATTTGTCGGCGATAAAGCCACCTGCAATGGCGAACAGTGGGCCGATAGATGAGAAGGCACCGACGACCATCATGGTGTCCGCTTCGCTGTAATCGAGGTTCTCGAGGAAGAATCGAGTTAAGATGACCATGACGCCGTAAAATGATAATCCAAACATCATTTGGCAGAACATCATGGATTTATTTAGTTTATTCCACATAACTTTGTCCTTAATAATTGCTATTAAGCGGTTTAAATGTCCGAACTTATGATAGCAGACAAGATTTGTTACATGTTTTATCGCTGGGTGAGAATGTGGGGCGCGAGCACGAGTTTTTCTAATCAACAAGGTGAGTATTACTAATGTGGCGGTATTTATGTTTGCAGAAGACCGTAGCTAATCTATAGTCACCTTAACAGCCCATCGCTTCGAAAGAGGTGATGGGCTGTTTTTACTAATGTCTCGTAACACTTTTCCAAGCGGCTCTCTTGCTACTTGCAATAATGACTTCAACAACCTGCCAGCCTACGCCCGTAATTTGTCGAAACTCGGGAACATTCAGAATAAAACGAGCCCCACCATTCTGAATTAGAAAGTACTTCATTATTTTCCTCTTTGTGCTTTGTGTTAGGGAAGTGAATAGCCAAGCCAACAACGTATTAGTTTGCTCAAGCTTTGTGGTAGATGCTAGGGCTGATTGCGATTCATACCAATTGAGTTTGTATTGGTCATTCGAATAGATAATTGAGCGAGTACGATGAGACTGGCGTAAGCCTTAAAAAATTTTCCGCAAGCCTTATCTCCATCGTGGGCACTGTATCCATTGTGAAATCCGTTAGAACATGCAAGATTCACCAATAAGTGAAACTTCTGGCTAGTTCAAAAACTGAGCAGTTCATTGATAAAATTACCTCTCCCTTTAAATGACCAAAGAATTTCTGATTGAGCTTTGCCGAGCGGCGCTCGCGAGTGATTCATTATGTCAATTTCTAAAGGGTAGGATGGAGCAGTGGCAGCAAACGGATTTGGTACCTAAAAATTAAATTAAGTATCAGAGGCGAAAATGAACGATTTGACCGACATCTGGGGTTATATAGTAAGTCACCCGACAGAAGCAATAGAAGTGTATGGAATGTCCTGTCTGGCTATATACGCGCTATATCTACAATTTGTAACTAAAGGGCAGCAGTATTAACGTGAATCAGGCAGTTGCTTTGTACTGTTTATAGTAGGTGTACACGTTTGAGGCTCCCCCCGATGTAATCAAGGGGAGCTGTGAAGGAACTTATAACTCAATTTACTTAGCTGTTTTCTTCACCATCAAGCGATACATGACAGGAACAAAATAGAACGATAATAGTGTTGTCAGTACTGTACCACCGGCAATGGCGACTGCAAAAGGTGGCCAAAAGCCACCACCTGCAATGATTAAAGGCATGAAGCCACCCACAGTGGTAATGGTGGTGGAGGTAATGTGACGGGTACACGACATGACGGCATCAACAGAAGCGTCGATATCACCACTGGCGGCTTTTTCATCCATTCTTAGCTCAGCGAGTATGACGATCGCGGCATTAATTGCGAGTCCCATAATACCCAACATCGCAATGATAACGGTAAAGCCAAACGGGTAGTTAAAGATCCACACAGACAACAGACCTAAACCGCCGGCCAGGCCAGCCACCATGAAAATGATTGAGCTTAGTCTAAATGAGTTGAACGACATCACCACAACTAAGACCATCAAAACCACCACGACAGAGATATTGGAGATGAGCAATGCCACCGAGCGATCGCGCTCAGCGGATTCACCACCAAAATCGATGTGGTAGCCAGAGGGCAAAGTATAAGATTCAAGTCTTTGTTGAAAGTCGATTAACACTGTTTGTGGTAATACGCCTGCTTGAATATAGCCTTCGATAGTATTAACCCGCTCACCATTGCGACGCGTAATAGCACCACGGCTGGTTGTCAGCTCAAGTTCGGCCAATGTCGATACGTTGACGCCAGTGGTGTAAACCTCAGAAGCAATAGGCAATCTTACGTTACCAAGGTGTGATAGATTTTCGCGCTCTTCATTGGCGACTCGAACACGTATTGGGATCGACTCACTGCCTTCCGTCACAGAGCCTGTTTCTCGCCCTACCATGGTAGCCTGCAACATATTGGCAAATTGATTGAGTGAAATGCCATTAAGCTTTGCGGTGTCTTCATCGACTTTAAGCCAAACTTTGGGCGTGCCAGGTTGAAGCGTTTCTCGCGTATGCGTGACGTGAGGTGTATTAGCCAAAATAAGACGAATATCTTCACCTATCGCTTTGAGTGTATTTAGGTTTTTACCATAGACTCGAAGCTCAATAGGGGCGCGGAACGGAGGGCCTTGTTCGAGCTTTCTCACTAAGATCTGTGCTCCAGGAAGCTCGCGATTTAGGCGAGCTTGCAGATTCGGTATTAGCGAATTAGCCTGCTGAAAGTTTTCCATTTTAACCATGGCCTGTGAAAAATACGGTGCGTTATTTTGCGTTGCTTGTAGGTTGTAATAGAAAGAAGGAAAGTTAGCACCCACTAGCCAATCAACACGCTCAACGCCCGGGTTGTCGCGAATAATGGCATCGACGTCCTTAGTCGTCGCTTTCGTCGCATACAAGCTAGCTTGTGGCGGCAGATATACTTGAACCTCAAACATATCTCGATCCGAGGGTGGGAAGAATTGCTCGGTTAGCTGAGATATACTCCAATAGCCCGTCACCGGGACGGCGAGAACCGCGACGAGTGAAATAGCTGGATGTTTGATGGCTAGTCTGACTGACTGGCTAAATCCACGGGTCAACGCTGGAATGCGTAGGCCGCTGTTATACCAATGGTTGCCAGTGGCATGGCTTGGCAGCAGCATAGTCGCAAAGCCTGCGATTACGGTATGCGACAGAATATAAGAGCCAACCAACGAGAACGAGACGGTAATGGCAATCGCGCCAACAAACTCTCCTGTTGCGCCCGGCATTAAGAAGATAGGCGCAAATGCCAAAATGGTGGTCAGTGTGGAGCCAAGGAGCGGCACCCATAAGTGGGAGATAGCATTGATGGTTGCTTCTAGCCTTGCTTGACCTTTGAGTCGATAGCTCTGAATTGTATCCACCATGACCACCGCGTTATCGACCATGATTCCCAGCGCGACAATGAGTCCGGTTACCGACATTTGGTTAATAGGAATGCCCGTCATTTTCATCAATGACAAGGTGATCATACAGGTCAGTGGCAGGGCTATCGCAACGAGTATGGCTGCGCGTACACCAAGGGTGACAAAAAGTACGATGAGGATAAGAGAAAAGCCAATCAGCAGGCTTTTACCTAAATCGACCAAACGTGTTGTGGTGTAACCTTGTTGGTCGAATAACAGAGTGACTTTGATGTTGCTTGGAAGGTCGCGTTCGAACTGATTGATGACCGTTTTTGCTCGTGCCGTCCATTGATCAACTCGAAGTTCCGGCTCCATGCGGGCAGCAATAATCACACCAGGATGGCCATCGATAATTGCCACTTCACTTTCTGGTGTTTTTTGGCTTCGAGTGACGGTTGCAATGTCTTCCACACGGATGATATGTCCGTTCCTAGCGACAAGAAGAGGCACCTGTTTGATTCGCTCAATCGAATCTAGTTCAGATTCAATTTCCAAGCCGAATCGCGAGAACTGGCTTACTAGTTGCCCTGCTGAGTTCTTTGCATCAGCACCACGCAGGCTATCACCTATTTGAATGCTCGATGCCCCAAACGCTGAAGTATCTGCGGTTCGTAGGTTTACTTGGATCTCTTCTTTCGGCATGCCGTATTCATCAACAAACTCGGTGCCAGATAAAGTGCGTAGCCTCTTCGCTAGCTCCTTGCCATAACGACCTAGTGTCAAAATATCCGATTCGCCCGCACCGTCCCAAGTCAGTGAAGAGATGACAGTAAATGCATAGGTATGATCGCTATCGAGATCGGGTGGTGCGGTTCCAACTGGAAGTAACGGTTCAACATCTGAAAGTTTGTCTCTGGCTTTTGACCAGATAGGCTCTGGCTCTGTCACTTCGTCTTTGAGCTCAATAGTGACGATAGAAACTCCAGGACGCGAACTGGATGTGAGCAACTTAACTTCACTTAGCTCGCGCAATTTGTTTTCTACGACCTCAGTGACCAGTGTTTCCACACGATCGGCGCTCGCACCAGGAAAACTGGTGGTGACGTTGGCAAAGCGATTACTAATGATGGGATCTTCTGCCCGTGGCAATGAAGTAAACGCGGCTAGACCGCTGACGATCAATAGTGCGGTAACCAGTAGCAATAGACGAGTATTAGTGATTGCATCAATAAGCTTCATAATGATCCTTATTGCTGCGCAATTTGAACAGGTTGCCCTGGTACTACACGATGCAATCCACTGGCGATAATGGCTTCGCCATCTTCTATAGCCCCGGATACAAATGCGCGCTGACCATCAGCATAAAGCACGTTGATGCTGCGTCTTTCAACTTTATTGTCCTCTCCGACCACGTATACGTTCCAGACGCCACGGAGTCCATCGATAAGCGCAGTAAGAGGAACCCAGTAACCGCTGTCTTGCACCGTTTCATTAAAGGAAAGGTAGGCCAGTTGACCTTCTAGTAGGTCGGGGTTTTCGGGTAATTGATATCTAAGCCCAACGCTTCGTGATTGGGTGTCTACCATCGCACCCGGATTGAGCAGTGTTGCGGCATAGTCGTTGTCATCGACTCGGATGATAGGAGAGGTGAGGGCGGTAACACGCTTTAGCTGCTTAGCAGGGATGCCAATAAATGCCTCTTTCCCTTCTGTTGCAAGCAGTACAAATGTCGGGGTACCCACATTGACAACGTCACCTAACGAGACGTAACGCTCAGCGATACGTCCCGCGTACGGAGCCAGAATAGTCGACTTCTCGATGCGCAGTCTATTAGCGCGAATTGCCGCTTCCAAACGGACAAGATTCGCTTGTAGGACGCCTTTTTCGCTGGTAAGTGCATCGATTTCTGCATCCGCACTAAACCCTTTGGATTTTAGCGATTGTTGACGTTTGAAGTTGGCATTGACGAGCTTTAATTGCGCGCGCACCTCTCTGTCCTGGGCGTTAAGTTGACCAAGTTCCGTTTTCAAAAGGTCGGTATTGAGTCGCACTAAAGCAGTACCTTTTGCAACGCTATCACCAACATCGACCAAAATGACCTCAATCTTACCCGCTAACTCAAAGCCAAGTTTAGCTTGTTGGCCGGCTTTGACTGTGCCTACGTATTCTCGCCTCACTTGATAGGAAGGGGTGAGTTCGACATCGGTAGTGGAGACTGTTAATGGCTCGACAGCGATGAGGTCTGTTTCATTTTTCTCGCTACAGCCTAAAACTAGAGCTATAGCACTTAACACTGATGCTTTAATTAGTATTTTCGAAGTGCGCATCATTAATTCCTATACAACCAACTGCAATGTATAGGTTAATCAATGAGTTTCACTGCTGTCTACCTTGGGTATGTTTATGAAAGGTAAAACACCAAGAAGATGGTCGGGGTGTGAGGTTGATCGGAAAATGAGCAGGTATTTGAATTAAGGCGGCTCAGTTTTAGTGCTTTTTACTTCGCTCAAAAATATGAGTTAAAGATTGGATATACCAGTTCATCATTTCACTGTTGGCGTGTCGAGAATGGAAGTAACCATTTGCAAAATAGTGAATTTCGGGCACATATACTTCAGGGTCAAGCATCACCAAATCAGGGTAGTCTTGAATAGAAAAAATGTCGTTTATTCCCATAAACATATCAGAGTGACGCAGCACATCCAATAATACGACTGGAAACTCAGAAGCAAAGCCTACTTCAAGTTCAAAACCCAAACGCTTAAAGGTTTCAACGGTAGGGCTATTTAGTTTGCTGTAGTCGCTGACGAGAAGCCTTGCTAGGGGGTAGGAGGCGAGATTTTCGGTAGTAATAGGTTGGTTTGCTATAGGGTGGTCTCGTCTTAACAGTACTTTAGCGGTGAGCTGAGCTAACTCCTGCTCAACTAAGAACGGTAAGCGCTCTGTGATTGGTGCGTTTATGCCAAGTAAGATGTGTAGTGGTCAACAAATTCCGGACACTAACTTAAGCCGATTTTCGGCAGTAACTGGCGATAGCCCATCATTTGCTTGATGAGGCCGTTGCCTATTGTAGTAATCCATCAAGTAATAGCTGATATCCTTCTTTGCCTGAGTTTGGGTCAGGTATCCAGTAGCTGGTATCCATTCGGTTTTTAAGCTTCTAAATAGCCTCTCCATAGGAGCATTATCCCAGCAGTTACCTCGACGACTCATGCTCTGAGTTATGCGATATC